>JAYYBT010000146.1:0-11861 GCA_036162675.1 Thermoplasmatota archaeon | reverse complement strand
TGAGTTCATCCAACCCTTCGAGGACCGGGGTTGCTTGCTCCCGAGCCACGGTGTAGACCGGGAAATCATAGGCGTTGAGCGACACGTGTTCCACTTCGTGACCCATGGCCACCGCACGGACCTCGACTTCTTTGGCTAAGGCGGCGTTGTTTCCATCCGATGCGTGGATGAAGACGAGGCTCGCCATGTTACACCCAATAGGTGGTCCACTTTATGATTGCCAGTTTCACACCGGTGACCATCAAACTCGGACTTCCTCGGCTTCCGCTTCTCGATAAGCGGCCGTGAACCTCGCCATCCAAGTCTCCCTTGGCTGTGACACCTCACCGGCGATGACATCATGGTGGTGAGCGAGATAATGGGGCATCATCTTGACCAGCATGGCGTGAAGCGTGGCTGCCTCGTATTCGACGGCCCCGCAATCGATGCAGACCATCCGAGGCATACAAAGCGAGCATGGAGGGCGCTAGTTGAACTTATCCAAGCCAAGGAAACCCCATGCTCTGGGGAAGTGAGGACAAGGCGTTATAGGGGACAAGTCCGTGTTTTGATGCATGTCCGAGGCCATGATTCTTGAGCACGCATCCTTGACCGACACGGACTTTTTGATTTACACGGGTGATTTCTGCGGCTATTGTCGTGCGCTGAAGAACCTGCTTGAAGGAAAGGAGTTGAGTTACACCGAATACAATTTTGACCACCACGATGGCATGCGTCAGGCCGTGGTTCAAGCGACCGGTCATCGTACGGTCCCCGTTGTGTTTGACCTGCGAGGCGAACAAACGCTCTTCATTGGCGGGTTTGATGAAACCAACCGCTACCTCAAGAAAACGTCGTGAGCCACTCTTTCAGGGCGTCGTGGTGTTCAACAGGGATCATGTGACCCTTGCGGTGTTCAATGAGTTCCACTGACCATCCTGCCGACTCAAAGGTGTGGGCCACCGCCCAACCGTCTTCAAGGGGGACCCTGACGTCTTTTTCCCCGTGCATCCAAAACATTCGTTTTGTTTCCAACTCACTGAGCCGAAGTCGAAGTTCCATCGGACGGACCAGACGCGTGCCCATGCACACAACGCCGACGATACGGTCGGCTATTGGCAATTGGAGCAATTCTTGGGCCATAGCGCCGCCTTGGGAAAAACCGCCCACCACCAAGGGGCCCAGCGGCGCTTCCTCAGCAATCAGTTTCTCAAGTTGTGAGAGGCTGGAATCAACATCCATCAATTCTCGACGAGAGAGCGTGCGCCGCCGAGTAACGTCGGCCTCGAAATCCTCGTATCGCCACCAGGTGAACCCTCTGTTGGGGTGTCGGAACCGAGCTTCGGGGACCAGCAAGGTCCATCCCTCAGGAAGGACTTTCTCGGCAAAGGGACGCATCATGGACGCATCGCCGGTCATGCCGTGCATCATGATGAGGGTGGGCACACGATCGCCTCACAGGGTCCATTCCGTGATGATGCCGCCCGCTACTTTGAGGTGAAGTTCCGAAGACTGTCCACGGAGCGTGATGGTCAAGGAATAATCACCGGTCAACGATGGAATGGTCCCAATGGCACCCTTCTCAGAGGCACCAGAGCCCCATGCACGCGTAAGAGGAGAGGCTCCTTGATGGTCCTTCATGGTCAGTGTGCCAGAACCGCCCTGAGCGATATCGACATCCAAGTACCACACCAATACATCCCAATCATTCCCGTCGGGATGGCCGCTGTCAAGGAAGGAATCGTAGATGTCGTTCTCGTTTTCTTGGTAGACGCTGTCCAGTAAGTCCCGAGCCTGGTAGAAGAAAACATCTCCCTCGTAGCCTGTTCGCGTTTGCGTGAGTTCCATTCGCAACTGCTCAACACCGTCGGCGTCGGTCCACACCAGCGAATCGAGGAAACCGTTTCGCCCGCTGAACGAATACGTCAAGCGGTGACCTTCACCAGACTGAGCGACAACATCGACAACACCGTTGTAAATGGACGCCGTGGTGGCGCTCCAGGATTGACCGAGCAAGGTGAACTGCCATTCATCACCCTCGTTCCATGGGAAGTTGAACACGGGCTGAGGCTCGCCTTGTTCGTAAACGGAGAGTCCATCCATCGTCATACGACCGAGGAAGGGGTTGTGGTTGATGACGGCGTGACGTTGTGCTTCCCGTTCGTTGGAAATACCCAGTCGGTACAATCCGGATTCGTTGTCGACTTCGGCGACGACCAAGCGAGCACTGTCCTCACCAAATTGAGGTGTGATGAACGTGTAGAGCCACTGGTCACCAATGTTCCATGAGGGTAGACGGAGTTCATCCAGGGTCGTATCGCCCCGGTTGCCTGAAGAGACCGTAGGTCCCTCGAGACAGCCTGCGAGGCTCAACGAGAGCATGAGCCACACCATCAGCCCCATGCTCCGCATGGTCCTTGCTCCAACACCCTCCTTGAAAGGCTAACGCAAGCACGTGGCTGCGAAACTGCTCAGGCGAGGACTCAAAGGAGACCGTTCTGCGTGAGCACGTCTGCGCCAGCGAGGACGACGGCAACGATGGACATCAACTTGATGAGGATGTTCAACGAAGGACCGGAGGTGTCCTTGAACGGGTCGCCGATGGTGTCGCCAATCACGGCAGCGTCGTGGGCTTCGTCGCCCTTCTTGGCACCGGGGATGTGGTCTTGCTCAATGGCTTTCTTGGCGTTGTCCCAAGCACCACCAGCGTTGGCCATGAAGAGGGCCATGAGCACACCGGTCACAAGGGATCCAGCCAGCAAACCGCCAAGCGCATCGTAGCCCAAGCCGTAGCCGACGATGACAGGGGCGATGACCGCCACCACACCGGGGCCAACCATCTCTCGCAGAGCGGCCTTGGTAGAGATGTCAACACAGGTCTGGGAGTCGGGCTTCACGCCTTCCTTGCCTTCGAGAAGACCTGGGATTTCCTTGAACTGGCGTCGGATTTCAACCACCATGTCGCCAGCAGCCTTGCCGACCGAGGTCATGGTCATGGCCGCCACCACAAAGGGCAAGCCGCCACCGATGAGCAACCCGATGACGACCATGGGGTTCGTGAGGCCGAGGTCAAGGGTACCACCGTTGGCACCGATGGCCGAGGTGTAGGCAGCGAAGAGGGCGAGGGCCGTCAAGGCGGCCGAGCCAATAGCGAAGCCCTTGCCGACTGCAGCGGTGGTGTTGCCGATGGAATCAAGTTCGTCGGTGATGGCTCGGACATCGTCGCCAAGTCCGCTCATCTCTGCAATTCCGCCAGCGTTGTCGGCCACGGGGCCGTAAGCGTCGACGGTCATGGTGACACCGACCGTAGCGAGCATACCCATGGCCGCCATAGCGATGCAGTAGAGACCGTAGTCGTCGCCACCCAATTGGTTGGCACCGAGGATACCCAGAGCGATGAGCACAACGGGAACAAACGTGGACATCATACCGACCGAAAGACCGGCGATGGCGTTCGTGGCAGGACCGGTCTTGGACATCTCACCGATGTGGGGGATGGCCTTGGTCTTCACGCCCATGACGGGTTCAATGCCCGTGTAGTATTCGGTCACCAAACCGATGGCGATACCGACGATGCTGCCGAGCACCACGGAGTGCATGACGCCCATTTCAACATTGATGAGTCCCTGGTTGATGGCAGCGTAGCCACCCAGCCAGAACAGACCTGCACCGATGAAGGTCGTGTTGCGGAGCGCGACTGCGGGGTCCTTGCCGTTCTTGAGGAAGGCCATTGAGAAGACACCGATGATGGAGGCAATGTAGCCGATGAAGCCCAGAAGAATGGGCATCATGATGTAATCTGTTGCGAAGCTGTCCGAACTGGCGATGATCATGGCGGCGATGATGGAGCCGACGAATGATTCGAAGATGTCAGCGCCCATACCGGCCACGTCGCCGACGTTATCACCGACGTTATCTGCGATGACACCGGGGTTGCGTGGGTCGTCTTCAGGAATACCGGCTTCGACTTTACCGACGAGGTCGGCGCCGACGTCAGCGGCCTTGGTGTAAATGCCGCCGCCGACACGAGCGAAGAGGGCAATGGATGATGCACCCATACCGAAGCCTGCAGCAGCAGAAAGGTCTGGGCTCGTGCCGTCAGCACCAAGCCAGAGAGCGACCAGGGAAATACCGAGGAGGCCGA
The DNA here is from genome assembly GCA_036162675.1 of Thermoplasmatota archaeon. Lineage (GTDB taxonomy): Archaea > Thermoplasmatota > Poseidoniia > Poseidoniales > Poseidoniaceae > Poseidonia. Next base: position 7,738 of record JAYYBT010000146.1, on the reverse strand, counting down.
GACCACCAACGGACAGGCCCATGACAGCACCACCGTTGTAGGAAACAGCCAGAGCACCTGCTCGGCCCTCGGACTTGGCAGCCATGGCCGTTCGGCCGTTGGCTGAAGTAGCGGCTCGCATACCAGAGAAGCCCGCCAACACCGAAGCGACGGCACCGGCGAAGAAGGCGATGGCCGTGTCGATATCGTTGATGTACGCCAACACACCGCCAACCACGACGCAGAAGATACCGAGCACCTTGTACTCTGCAAAGAGGAACGCCATGGCGCCCTTTTGAATTTCATCCGTAATGTCGGCAACCGTTTCGTTGTCGATTTTCACTTTGTTCACTTGCTGGTAAAGCATGAACGCCACCACCAATCCAATGGCTGCTGCGCCTGCCGAAATCATTGCAATGTTTTCCATCATCAATAAACACCTGTTGCCCCGGCCACTTGAGAACCCTTCATAAGCCGTTCCCACCGAAAACGACCCTCTGTCGGTGTTTCGCCACGGTACATGATGAACCGAACCAGAGCCGAAGGGAACGGAAGGCAATCGTTGAAAGAGGGGGAGCCTGTCCACGGACCATGAGCATCACAGCGGAGGAAATCCTCGCTGAGATTGGGCCCGTTCAAGAAATCCTTGACGAGCACGATGGCGTGGTCAACGTCATCGACACCGCTGATGGCAACATCATGCTCTCGCTGGACGGTGGATGCACTGGTTGCTCGTCCACGCCCATGACGGCCATGCAAATTTACTACTCGCTCAAGAAGTTGGACCACGTCAACGATGTCATCTTCGTGAACGGTGAACTTCCAGAATACATGCGGACCTTCATCGACCAAAAAATGGCCAAAGAAGCCGAAGAAAGCGCCAACAACGCCGATGATGACGGTGAGCCCCAAGGGGAAATCGTCTGATCATTCTTCCTCACGCATGCGACCGATGCTGTGAGGGTTGGCGCCGAATGATACGTTCTCTCCTTTGATGTTCATCCGAGCCGAGATGGCCAAAATGACACAGAAGAGCGCAAGAGGGCGGGGCAAGTAATCCGAGCCCCACAGTTCACCGCCCAAACTTGGCAGCCACCAGAGGACGCCAGCAGCGGCGATCAACAAGACGAAAATGATGTTCTGAACGATGTTCTCAGCGGTGGGTGAACGGGAGAAGGTGGCGATGAACGTGAACAAGATGGCTGACGAGGCGCACAACACCTCGGCGACGACCTCCACGAGTCCCGCATCCACCATGCGATGTCCAGTCGCTCTGCGTTCTTGAACATGGGGGCCAGAGCGAACCTTTGTGTAGGGTCGTCAGCCTCTTCCATGTATGGCAGGCGGCTCTTTTGCTCTCCCCAAACCACGGCCATCAGGGCCGCCCTTTTTCTCTCGCAACCAAGTGGCCAATGTCCTGCATCAGGTGGCCGTGCTGCTCGAACTTCAAGGTGCGAACGTCTTCCGTGTCCGCTCCTATCAGAACGCCAGCCGTCTCTTGGGCAGCCTGAGCGAAGACCTCGGCGAATTGGTCGCCAGCGGGGAAATCTACGACATGAAAGGCATCGGCAAGGGACTTGGAAGCGCCTTGACCCAAGCGGTCACCGAAGGACGCTGGCCCGATGATTGGGTTGACCTCCACACGACGACACCACCCGGCCTGATTGAAATGCTGGGCATCCCAGGCCTCGGTCCAAAACGAATCAAACTCATGGCGGATGAATTGGGTGTGGATTCCGTTGCACGACTCAAGGAGGCAGCGCTCAACAACCAAATCGCGCCCATGAAGGGCTTTGGCGCCAAATCCCAACAGCGCATGTTGGATGGCATTGAGTTGCTCTCTCGCTTCCGCGCCCGGCGACGCCTCGATATTGGCCTGCGCTACGGCGAAGCGTTTCAACGCAAAATTGCGGCCATTGACGGCGTCCATCGTGCAACGCTGGCCGGTAGTGCACGACGGCGAAAAGACACGATTGGCGACCTTGATGTCGTCGTGGCCGTTGACGAGGACGACCACGAGACGGTGGCCAACGCCATCCTGAACCTCTCAGGCATCGCCGATGTCAAAGGCGCCGGGGATTCAAAAATCAGCCTCATCCTCGACACCACCATCTTCGATGAATCCTTCACCGTCGGCCACATTGACCCCAACGTGTTGGACGCTATCGGTGGCGACGATTACGAACAATTGGAGGCCGGCGGCACCATTGACGCTCAGGTCCGATTGGTGCCCCCGCATGTTGAACCCTTCACCTTGGCCTACTTCACCGGCAGCAAAGAGCACAACATCGCCATGCGCCAGCGGGCCATTGACCGTGGTTTGCGGCTGAACGAATTCGGCCTCATTCCCGAAGCAAAAGCAGGCGACCTGAAAGGCATGGCTGCTGCGGTTCATTCGCTAACGGCCGCTGATGAGGCGGCCATCTACGCTCACTTGGACCTGGCTTATGTTCCACCGGAATTGCGCGAAGACATGGGCGAGGTGCAGGCGGCGGAAACCGGTGGACTGCCGAACCTCATCGAAACAAGCCACATCAAGGGCTCACTCCACAACCACACCACGCTTTCTGACGGTGAAGCCAGTCTGGAGGTCATGGCCGACACCGCTCGCAAAATGGGATGGAACTGGTTGGGTATCGCCGACCATTCACCCACGCTCAAAATCGCCAACGGAGCGAGCGCTGAGGACCTGCTGGAACAAGGGAGAACCATTCAGCAATACAACGCTGAATGGGCTGAACAAGGCGTTGATTTCCGTTTGTTCCACGGCGTGGAGTCCGACATTCTTGAAGGCGGCAAACTGGACCACCCCGACGATGTGCTCGAAGAGTTGGACTATGTGGTCGCCAGCGTCCACGCCATGACCAAGTGGCGAGGGCGAGACGAACACGAGAACACCGAAGAGTTGCTCAAGGTCATTGACCACCCCGCCACCACGGTCCTCGGCCACCCCACAGGTCGTATTTTGCAAGGGCGGGAAGGCTACGAAGTGGATTTATTCGCCGTGCTCGAACACATGGCCGAACACAACGAGGAAGGCCGCCTCAAAGCGGTTGAACTCAACGCCAGCCCGTATCGACTGGATTTGGATTGGCGGCTGTGCAAACACGCCAAGGGCCTCGGTGTGCCGGTCGCTATCAACCCCGATGCGCATTCCATCCGTGGACTCAGCGATATCGCCTACGGCGTCATGACAGCTCGCAAAGGTTGGATTGAGCCTGCTGATACCTTGAACGCCTTGTCGGGAGAGGACCTTGCGGGGCGCTTGGTTCGTTGAGAGCAAAGCACACCTTCTTGACGCACCGAAGGATGGGAGGATCATGCGCACCCTACGAACCATCATCATGGGCAGCATGATGGTCATTCCTGGACTCGTTCTCGGTTTGCTCATCTGGTACATCGCCGGTCGCCCGGAGAGCGAACCGCTTGAGACGTTGATTTGCAACGGCATCCCTCTGCTTTCCATTGGCCTTGGTCTCTACTTTGGGTGGCAAACGGGTGAAGAATACAGCGCCACCTACGAAGGATGAGTGATGTTGTGAAGCGGCAAGACAAGGCCGACATCATCGCAGAGCAACTGGAAACGCTCTATCCCGAAATTCCCATCCCGCTCGACCACACCAATGCGTTTGAGTTGCTGGTCGCCGTCCTGATGAGCGCCCAAACGACGGACCTCAAGGTGAATCAGGTCACACCTGCCCTCTTCGCTAAAGCCAGTTCAGCCGAAGCCATGGCGGCTTTGGATGTGGACACCATTCTTGCTGACATTCGCCAAGTGGGTCTTGCTCCAACCAAGGCGAAGAACATCAAGCGACTCTCCGAAATGCTGGTTGAACACCACGATGGAGAAGTTCCAGCGTCCTTTGAGGCGCTCGAGGCGCTTCCTGGCGTCGGCCACAAGACCGCTTCTGTGGTCATGGCTCAAGCCTTTGATGTCCCTGCCTTTCCGGTGGACACCCACATCCACCGACTCGCAGCACGTTGGGGCCTTTCAAACGGGACGACGGTTGAAAAGACGGAAAAGGACCTCAAGGCCGTCTTCCCTCGTGAAAAATGGAACGACCTTCACCTGCAAATCATCTTCTTCGGGAGAGAATATTGTCCGGCCCGTTTCCACGATTTGACCACCTGCCCCATCTGCTCATGGGCGGCGACGAAAAAGCGAATTCGTGAAGAGATGAAGCGCTGAGGTCAGAAGAGTGAGAAACTTCGACCCACAATGCTGGTCACCAAGACGATTCCAGCCAAAATCATCGTGATGCGCACGGCGACGTGTTGACCTTCGTCCTCCTGAGCTTCTCTGAAGAATGCGTAGCCAAGCATCGTCAACGCACTGACTTGCAGAATGGTAGCCATGGCGCCAAAGAGGGCTTCTTGGCCTTCAAAACTGTCCACATCATCCCTGAATTGCTGTTCTTCCTTTGCGTCGGTGAGGTCATAATCGGCAATGTCGGGCTCTGAAGAGGAAAGCGGGAATTGGGCAAAGATGGTGGCGAACACCAAAAGCGCTGCACCGATCATCAACCACTTCTGGAAGGAGTACATGCTCCCTTTGGCCATGCTGGCTGCTGGTGGTTGGTAAGGAGAGGCTGCTGCTTGGGGAGGTGGCATGGGGGCTTGCATGAGCCCAACTTGAGAGAAAAGGGGTATGAATGTTCCCACTTCTTCAAACGCTGAAGATGCTGCTTGCTTGTTCGAGCACGATGGCGGTGAACAGCGAAGCAAGGCCGGCTACCCATGTGAGTTGAATCATCTGTCCGATGGCGCTCGTACGTGTTCCACCTCGCAATCGTGTGGCAATAGACGAGACGGCCACCACCTGCATGAGAATCAACAATGAAATGATGATTTTGAACATCCGAATGTTATCGTCAACCGAAGATGCGTCTTCCATCACGGGCAGCGCAATGCCGCCCGAGAATTCCGAGAGAGCGCCCACATCGGTGTCAACCAAACCACTGGCGACGCCGGCGATGGCTTCACCCAGTTGGAGAACGATGGCGGTGGTGACGTTCAAGGATGCGACGCTGGAAATCAGCAAACCAAGGGCCACGCCCCACATGGTGTTGGCAGAAAGAGAACGGCGGTTTCGCAACGAAAGGAGGTTGCCAACGCTTCTGGAAACCATTTCAGCGGTTCCAGCAGGCTGACCTGAGGATTGGGAGCCTTCGATGTAGATGCGGGTGTAACGTGAGATGACGGCGGAGTTGGTATCGGCCGTGAAGTAATCCCATGCTCGGTCGGAATCAATACGAGTGGAGAGCCGCTTTTCCAAACGGTCAATGGAATTGTCAAGCATACCAAAATCAATGCCTCGCAACGCCTTGATGGTGGCCGATGGTTCGGCCGAACGTGCTTGTGCAGTCCCACCCAGTGCGCGAATGAAATCAGGATAGGTCTCATCTCTTCGTTGAATTTGATTTTCTTCTCGTCGGACCATCAATGCGGGAATGAGCAGCGGCGAGAACGGCAAGGCGATGAACAGCAGGCCGTATTTATCCCATTGCGAGGTGATAACCTCCCACGTCCAAATGAGCGTGAACGTGGCCAGCACCACAAGGCCGAGGGAAATAGCTCCAGAAAGCAGGAGTGATCGCCGGAAATTGATTCGAAACGGCGTGTCCATTTCATCACGAGCAAACGTTGCATCCTTGGGGATGGTCGCACGGAAAGCGAAGACGGCAGCGACTTGAATGAACAAAAACACCAGCGAAGCGAGGAGTAAGAAGCGGAGACGACTGGCGACTTCAATCGGCGTGTCGTTCGCACCACCCACTTCGAACAGAACGAGATGAATGCCAGCAATGACCAAACCGAAAAGACCGGCTGTGGTCAACGAGACGTAAATCTCCTTGAGGGTGTCAACCGATTCCAAACGCGTGTCGTAGAGCGTGTTGTACTGCTCGGCAATGGTCTCTTGCTCCGAGCGCATGAACTCGTCAATGGGCTGACCCGCCTCGATGGAGAACGCCATTCGGTCAAGGAAATCTGACCACAGCGGGCTTGGGCTCTGATGAGCGACGATACGAGCCGCTTCAGGCAAGGAGGTGTGCCATTTGTCAACAAGCGTCTCAATCCGCTTGACCTCTGAGGCCAATTCACCGTAATCTCGCATTTGCTTGAGGATGTCAAAAATAGACTGAGCGCCCACTTCTCCAATCGACAGAATGCCCATTCGTGTGATGAACATGTGCATTTCTTCTTCAATCAGCGTGGCTGAACGCTGGACTTCAAGCAAGGGAAACGCCACAGCCGCAAGGGCTGACATGGCCGTGAGCATCAGAACAAAGAGGAAACCGGTGAAGCCAGCAAAGAGCGCACCTTCAGCCAGGCCACCTGTGAGAAAAACGATGATGATGGCGATGAAAAAGGTCGCCACGACGATGGGGGCGACATAGAGGGCGAGAAAGCGAGGGACGGGCATTTCCAGCCGACGAAGGGCGATTTGCCAAATCGGCATGCGCTCCATGTCTCATCATCCTCAGTTGTGGTTGATGCCAACCCAGGTGTCAATGGCTCGGCTGAAGTGGTCCCAGCCGTTGGAATAGTACAGGCCAAGCAGGTCAAACACGTCGTCGTAATGGGTCAAGTCGCGGTCGGCCATGCGTTGAATGGCGTCGGCACGGCGAAGCATTTCATCGTAGATGTCGCGCTTGTTGGCAAACCCGGCCATGGCGGCGATCTTGTTCTCAAGCAGGTGGGACTGGAACATACCTCGGAAGTAGTGCTTGTCCTTGACAGGGTCCCACTCGAACATACCACGAGTCAGCACACCGTCGCTGTGCTTGTTGTAGCCAATGACCTCGTCAATCCCGGTGATACGACGGGCGATACCGCCGCCTGGTGCTTCGACGACTTCTTGGAAAATGGCGAAGTTCAGGTTGTCAAAGAACCGGATGGGGACGTTGATGGGGTCACCCGTGAATCGCTGAATCATCTTGACAATGGAGGATGCGTGGAACGTTGCGATGACCGGGTGCCCCGTCTGCATGGCTTGGAAGGCCGTTGCACCCTCAACACCACGAATCTCACCGATGATGATGTACCGAGGCCGGCTTCGCAGAGCGGCCTTCAACAGGTCAAACATCTCGACACGTGAATCCTCGTTCTTGGCATCACGGGTGACCAAGCGTTGCCAAATCTTGTGGCGCACCTTCACTTCGGGCGTGTCTTCCGCAGAGTAAATCTTCACGTTGTGGTCGATGAATGGCAGGATGGCGTTGAGGGTCGTGGTCTTACCCGATGCCGTTTCCCCGGACACCAGAACCGACATACCGTACTCAAGGCAAATCCAGATGTAGGCGGCTTGTTGAGCCGACATGGTGCCCCATTTGATGAGCTGAATCACCGAGATGGTCTCTTCAGCAAACTTACGAATGGTGAACGACGGACCGAGCATGGAAACGTCGTCTGAGAAGATGATGTTGATACGGGAGCCGTCTAGAAGCACCCCGTCAATGATGGGTTTGTTGTCCGAAACTGGACGGCCGATACGCTCGGACATGGCGCGCAAATAACGTGAGAGAAGTTCCCGCTCACGGAATCGTATGTTGGAGGTGACCATGCCGAACACCTTGTGGTCCATGTGGATGTGCTTGAGCCCCACCGAGTGGATATCTTCCAGCATCTCGTCGGAAAGCAGCGGTTCAAGCGGTCCGTTTCGAATGAGGTCACGAATGACGACATAGTTGAGGCGTTCTCGTTGAGCCTGTGTCACCGTCAGACGCTTGTCGTCCATGCCGATCATCTCCCACAAACG
>JAYYBT010000145.1:0-3805 GCA_036162675.1 Thermoplasmatota archaeon | reverse complement strand
CCCGTGTGCGTGGAGAGCGTCTGCTCGGGAACACCCTCGGCTGAGACATCCCACAGTTGCTGAAGCCTCATCTCAATGAGGGTGTCAAGCGTGATTTCGTCTTGATGTTGCACTTCATCGGCCATCGCCCAAATCGGGTGCAAAATACCGCCAACCAGCAGCATCAACACGCCGGGAACGAAGAGGCCAAAACGAACACCATAAGCCGTGGTCGGTCGCATGGCCACGACCAAAAACAACACGAGCATCATCAAGGAAACCAACAACATACCTACGCCGTGGTCATCGAGTTGCTCGGCACGGTCGACATCACCGACAAAGGCAGCCCCTTGCGGGTAATAACTCGCTGAAGCGAAGCCACTGGGGTCGGTGGGACCAAGTCCTTCGTACCCAAACAAGCCGGACCAGGAATAGGATTGAATTTTATCGGGCGAACCGTGCATGCACAACGTGTAGTCGCCCGTGGGCAGGGCTCGCCAACGATAGGTGATTTTCAGCGACTCCCCGTCGTCATCCACCACCACGTCTGGCGAAGGGGAAAGGCGTCCAGCGGCGGTAACGAGGTCGGGAACTGGATGCGGTTGCTCAACCTCAATGGGCACCAAATCCCAATCAACTCGCAACCGAAGAACCTCGTGTGTTTCAACCTCAAAGGCCCAACAATCGTGGTCTGCACCAACCAAAGCACCGCGATGGATGTCTTCGAAGATTGTTTCAACCGGTTGTGTGGTTGAAGAGGGCTCGTCCATATCGGCTTGCTCCGCATCGATGGACCAAGGGATGTCGAGTTTGAGGAAGGAAGCCCCCCTCATGTTGAGCGACCAGGTCCCGGGGCGGTCAAGGGTGACCGAAAACAGAAGACGAACGGGTTCCTCTTCCCAAAGCACACGGCCCTTGTTGAGGTTCAGTGGTTCATCTTCAAGCACATAATTTGATGCTGCTGGTTCCGGAAGTGTGCTGGCTTCAAAGGACCAGTCGTTGGTGTTCTGGCCGAGGATAAGGCGCACGTCTATGGCGGGCCGGAACAGGCTTCCAGCCTCGGTTTGGTGTTTGAAATCAAGTTGGAATTCACGAAGAACCTCGGGTAGCAACGCCACATGGTGTTGACTTGGGTCCATGACGAACTCAAAGGTCAGCACCTCGGGCTGAACCACACTGGCGAATGTTTGGCCGGAAACCTGCTCTTCACCGATCGGCGTGGGGGTGAGCACGCAATCGTTGTCCGCCCGACAGGAGAGGAAGAGGTCGCCATCTTCCTGGGTGATGGCGGCTGAAGCAGAGAGGGCTGGATGAACCATCATCAAGAGGAAGCTCAAGAGCAGCAAGAACGCCCTGTGCTTCAACCGGGAGCCGTTCACCATCAATCACACCACCAAGGCGGAGTATTTCATTGAATGTCCTGCGTGGACACATCGAGCAGCACCGTCCGGCATGTTCGGCACAGGTACCTTCCCCCACCTCTGCGCTGACGAGGAAAACGAAGGTCGCAGGTTGGACACACCCAATGCCACTTGGCCCGTGCCAAGCGTCGTTCATGGGTGAAGGCCTTGCCTCGTGATGCCCCTGTGATGTCGGGCCATTGCGCTTCCATGCTCCGGAAGGAGGCGTTGTGAGAACGGTGACCAAGGACGTGGAGGAATTCATGGAACAAGACGAACAAGGCGTAATCCCTCCACTCATCATTCAATAACGCAGGATGAAGGTCAACCACCTCAACCACCAAATCACCGGAAGGTTGCACGTTCCATCGGGTGACACCGTGTCGTTGGGTGGCGTTGGACCTGAGCACGCCCAAGCGTACCTGCTCAAGCGAAGGGAGGTCGGCAGGTTCGAGGAAAGGCATGTGGTGCATCTGTTCGAGAACCTCATGCCTCATACCGTTGAGGATGGCCCGTTGGTTGCTGTTCGGCTTGGCCAACCGCATCCCTCAAGACCAACGATGGTAGGCAGGATGACCTTCTTTCACGGCGACAAAGAGACCGCTGCCTGTGGCGCACACCTTGCCTTCGGCTTCAAGGGTTAACTTCACTGAAACCCTGTCATCCAAGATTTCAGTGGCTTGGCTGGTCACCGTGAGCATCGCCCCAAGTGGAGTCGGACGACGAAGTTGCACATCGTACTTCGCCGTTACCGTGCACGGTGGTTCGTCCAATCCTTGGTCGTCCATCAGCGCCACTGCTGCCGTCCAATTGCCATGACAATCGAGCAATGTGCCGATGATTCCACCGTTCACCATACCTGGAAAGGCCTGGTGATGTTCTTCGGGAAAGAACTCCATTTTGAGGCCACCTTCAATGCGAAAGGAATTGATTTGCAGCCCGTGTTCATTGGCAGGACCGCAACCGAAGCAAATTGACGAGGGAGCATACATTCGTTGAACGCCGTCTTCACCCATGAGCAGCGGAGGCGTCAGTCGCTTCATGGTTCTTCCCTCTTGCTTCCAGCGGAGCGTTGATGATGGAGGCGTGCTTGGAAGAATCATGGCCGGGCGGAAGAAGAAAACCGTCCGGAAGGTTCGTGTCGCTCATGAACTTCCAAAACGCCGACGAATGGCCATCGACGAAGCGATGAAAGCCCACCAAACCGAAGACCGTCCCGAATGGGACCGGAGCTCCGAATGGGGTGATGTTCGGTTCTTCCGAAAGCGCATCAAGCCCGGAACCTTGCGAACCGTTCACCTGCCGCTTCTCGACGTCAGTCTCGGGGATTCGTGGCCCATCCCCGTCACCATTATTCACGGCGCCAGGCCAGGGCCTTGCATCACCATCTTGGGTGGCACCCACGGCGATGAATTGACGGGGCCCTCAGCGTGCACTCACTTGCTGAGCAATGCGTTCACCGATGAGGGTAAGCCGCTCGACCCAAAGACCATGGCAGGGACCTTGAGGATTGTACCCGTAGTCAACCTGCCCGGCTACCGCATGAAATCACGGTACTTCCCCGATGGCCGAGATTTGAATCGTCAGTTTCCGGGCGACCCAACAGGTTCCACCACCCGACGGGTCGCTGCACAAGTTTGGAACCATTTGGTTGAGGACAGCGACGGCATCATCGACCTTCACAGCGCAGCCAAAGGACGCAAGAACATGCCACAAGTTCGTGTTGACTTGACGCATACAAGTTCATACTTACTCGCGAAGTCCTTCGGTATTGAAATCATCTTGGATTCCGTTCCGCCAAAAGGAACCCTAAGGAGAACGGCCAACAGGGCGGATATTCCAGTCATCACCTACGAAGGCGGTGGCGCCGATACCTTGGGCGACCAATCGGTAAAGGTGGCCGTCCACGGTGTCATGAACGCCTTGCGCTCAATGCGCATGGTACCAGGCAACCCGCAACGCCCGAAATTCCGTATCATGGCCAGCGGCTCAACGTGGCTTCGTGCCGGAGAAGGTGGCCTGTTGGACATGTTTGTCCAAGCAGGTAGCGTGATGCGGGAAGGGGAGGTTGTGGCGACGATTTCTGACCCTGCAACTCCCGGCATGACCGTTGACATCGTGGCCCCAGAAGACGGCCTCATCATCGGTGCAGCGACCAATCCGTTCACGGCTGCAGGCATGCCCGTTGGGCATTTCCTCCCCATCTCCAAGCATTTTGGCTTGCTCGAAGAGCAAATCGATGAAAACGGCCAGTTCATCGTGAATGGAAGCCTCGAAGAACGTGTTTGGCGAGAAGAGCATGAAGTCAACGAGGTTTCGCTTGAAGGCGAATGGAGCGGTGGCACCGTTGACTCAGAATGGGTTGGCTCAAAACCGACGAGTGATGAGCGAGACTTCGAAGAAGAAGGCGCCTGATCACGATGCCG
>JAYYBT010000144.1:0-4331 GCA_036162675.1 Thermoplasmatota archaeon | reverse complement strand
GTTCATGGCGGAAAGCCACCACATCGGTTTGAACGCCACCACCTTTTGCACCCGGATTTGTCGGTGGATGGTTCGTGAGAGTTGACCCACATCCTCGAGACGACCTTGTTCAAGGAATTCCAGAATCTTCCTGTTCCACTCGTCGTCCTTGAGCGAGTGAATCTTGTCCTCTTCGGGCTGGATGAAGTCGGTAAACATTCGATTGGACAGCGACATAGCGGTGATGGCTACGGCGCGGCGGCCTTGGGCCTTGATGACGTCCAAACAGGATTTGGCGAGCACCGTGGTTTCGCTTCGGTTGGCGTACATGTTTGACGAGACGATGACGGCGGGGATGCTGTTGTCCGGGTTGAGCAGGGTTAATGCTACGACTGAACCGACGTCGATGGGGAAGCCTTTGTAATTCACACATCGGCTCTGCAGGCCACGTTCTTTGTTGGCTTCGTTCCACGCGTGGGCGAAGTCTGCATCGATGTTGAAGGAGTAAGGGATGGACCCGAGGTCGTGAAAATCGTGGTCGACCATGACCCATTCTGGGTTCGGGTCGGCCTGAATCTGATGGCCAATAATGGAGGGCCAAGTGGTGGAGTAGATGATGAGCAAATCTGCGTCGAGGTCTCGAATGGTTTGAGCGGCCTCGTCAAAAGCATCACGCAATCGGCGCCACCCCGGATTTTGGTCGGGTGCCAACACCGTGTGGGGGTGAACAGGGACGACGTAGGACGCCACGATTTCGCCTTGGCTCATTCGTCGTTCACCTCGTGTGCATAACACGGCCATTCAACCACAGCGTTACCGGTGCCAATGATGGTCCCGTAGCCGTGGAGGATGGCGGGGTAATCGGGCACGTCAAGGGTGGACAGCAACCAAGAGAGCCCGCCTCCGTCGCTCTCGGCGATGGCTTGTTCGGTGAATTCCGGCATTTCATCGAGGATGCGTTGAGCTTGTCCGCTTCGCATGTAATCGATCATGCGCATGTCCCACAGGTGCATGGCGTGGCTTGTGATGTGCTCTTTGCTCATGTCTTCGGGTACTTCGGATTCGGTGGTGAAGTGTCGGTGTGAGAGCGAATTGCTGGCGAGGACCACGACCCTTTTTCCGCTGGCCTCAATGGCTTTTCGAGTGACTTTGCCCAGTTCAATCATGATTTCCTGCATCACTTCAACCGAATAATAGGCCGTTGAACGGTTGCTTGAGATGACCACGAGCGGTTTGTCCCAGTCGGGGTTGAACAAGTGGCCGGTGGTGATGGTGCCGTAATCGACTCGGAAGTCTGGATTTTCCATCATCTTCACGGGAAGGCCCGCTTTGGCTGCCTCGTCGTGAATCGCTTGCGCCAGTTCAACATCGACGTTCATGTCGTAGTGGTAGCGGAAGAGGTTGGGGAAGATGGGGTCAACCGACAGGCCCTCAAAATGCGGCAGGCCAAGGAAATGGGTGCCGACATAGGTTTGCCAGTGTGGGGAAAGAAGGACGATGGCGTCGTAATCGTGCTCGGAAAGTGAGGCTCGGAGTCGTTCGTACCCCCAACGAAGTTGTTCCCAGCCACCTTCCGCAACAGGTTCGTTTTGGGGCGGGTTTTCTGCATAAACGAGATGGGGTGGATGCGGAGCGATGCATCCGGCTACAATCTGGCCCTTGCCCATGTTCAACGCATTGCGCCGAGGTTTAATTCATCATCGGCATCACCTGTTGTGTTTCAAACACGAAGCCATAAACAACCCGTCGCTGTGGATGGGCCATGGGAGAACCAACTCTGGAGGATACGGCTCCGGAGGAATCGGCTCAGACCAGCGTGGCGGTGCAACAACCGGTGTCGGCCACCTGGGCAGAAACGTGGGTGAACGTGGTCTTTCCCACGCTGTTCGGCATGGTCGCAGGTGCGTTTTGGCAAGCCTCCATCTCACCGCAATTGACCTACGGTCTGCCCAATCCTCCCCAAGGTGGTTTGCTCATCATGATGCTCTTCTCCCCCCTGCTCCACCGTTGGCTTACGCCTCATCCTCAATCGATGTGGCTCGATTACCTCGGTGGTATCGCAGCCCTCGGCCTCCCGCTGCTGTTTGTTTGGTCCACCGGGATGGGTGGTTTTGTGTGCGGCGGGTACCTCACGGTCGTGCTTTGGATTTGGGTCAGCACTTCGTGGTGGCGATTTCACCTTCCTCCGTTCCGATTGGCCATTTGGCACACCATGGGCGTCAACATCGGTGCCTTGGGCGGCTCCTTGCTCTATCACAGCCTGATGATGTGATCAGGAGGTGTACGATTCCTCGTCGTTGGGGAAATCCCCCGAACGCACATCGGCGCAATAGCCCTTGATGGCCCCGTCGATTTCTTCGGCGAGGTTCAGGTATCGGCGAAGGAAGCGTGGTGAGAAATCCATCGTGATGCCCAAGAGGTCGTGAAGGACGAGCACTTGACCGTCCACATCAGGGCCAGCACCGATGCCGATGGTGGGAATGCTCAATGCGGCCGAAACACGTTTGGCGAGGTCGCGAGGTATTTTTTCAAGCACGATGGCGAAGCAGCCAGCGGCTTCGAGCACTTTGGCGTCGGCGATCAACTTCTCAGCTTCTTCGTCTTCCTTGGCTCGTACAGAGTAGGTCCCGAACTTGTAGATGGACTGAGGCGTCAAGCCCAAATGGCCCATGACGGGGATGCCAGCGGTCAAGATACGCTCCACGGACTCCACGATTTCGGCGCCACCTTCCAATTTCACAGCGTGTCCGCTTGATTCCTTCATGATGCGAATGGCGGAATCGAGGGCTTGACGAGAGTTGCCTTGGTAGGTGCCAAACGGCATGTCAACCACCAAGAGGGCGCGGTCAACGGCTCGCTCAACACATTGGGCGTGGTAGATCATGTGGTCAAGGGTCATCGGTACCGTGGTGACTTGGCCAGCCATCACGTTGGAGGCGGAATCACCAACGAGGATGACATCAACACCTGCTTGGTCGACAAGGCGAGCCAGCGAGTAGTCGTAGGCGGTGAGCATGGTGATTTTCTCACCAGCACGCTTCATTTCTTGCAGCGTGTGGGTGGTCACCTTCCGTGCTTCGCTGTAGACGGACATGGACCTTCCACCGCCCGTTGTGTTTTCAATTCGTCGCCTTCGTTCATTCTGCCTCGTCAACGAAGCCGAAAACATGGGTCTGAAGTTCGTGCAAGGCCTCGGCAGCACTGGAGCAGGCAAGCAGTTGTTGGCGTGCTTCAAGGTCGTTGAGGCACAGGGCTGCGATGTTGTAAATCGATTCTTTCCGTTCGTTGATTTGCTCTTCGCAAATGGATTCAACCCACCCGTCCAAGACGGTGGCGTCGACATTCATGCCTCGTCCAGCACGGTGAACGATGTTGCTGGTGAGGCTGCGAAGATAGGCTTGGTCCTCTTCGCCCAGTTCACCGACCTCCTCCAAATACGCCACCTTCGCTGAGATGTACAACTTGCTGTGGGTCGCGTCTTCTGGGAGGTGTTGCAGCAGCGTATCCACATCGGGCGCCAAACCCTCCTCGACAAGAGCGGCCATGCTGGGGTCAGAAAACGGTGGCAGTGCCGGCTCAATGACCTCCTCGATGAAAAATCGCCGACCGCCGGTGATCGTGATGAAGTGGTTCACCCCCCTCGTTTCGTGGTTGAGAATGATGGCTTCGCAGCCGTGTCTTCGTGGGCCGTCCCATCCGTTGGTCGGTTCGAAGGGGTCGTTCATGACGAGTCCAAACGGGCGCTCGTCCAGGATGCACGTGTCCAACATTTGGCGATAACGTGGCTCAAAGACACGTAATTCCTGCAACTCTCCGGGGAAAAGCACCATGGGCAGGACGAAGAGCGGGAGGGTTTCATCGTCCATGCCCTCACCTCCCTTCGGAAGCATTTGAACATGTGTTCTCAAGGTTGCTGGACGCAGATGTTGGTCAATTCGGAAAAGAAGTTGAGCGACCATGCGCCACCTTCTCGTCCAACGCCCGATTGTTTGACACCACCGAAGGGCGTTCTCAGGTCTCGGTTCAACCAGGTGTTGACCCACACAATACCGGTGTCCATGCGTTGAGCAAAGGCGTGCCCACGTTCGGCGTCAGCGGTCCACACCGAGCCCGCCAAACCGTACTGGGTAGCGTTGGCCATGTCAATGGCCTCTTGCTCTGAGTTGAAGGCATGAAGGGTTACGACAGGGCCAAAGATTTCCTCGGTTGCAGTGCGAGCGGTGTAACTGAGTCCTTCGATGACGGTTGGTCGCAAAAACGCACCTTCGGACGGCACGTCGTCCACTGGGGCTTCGGCCGCTGTTCCACCCGTGAGCACCACGCCCCCTTCTTGGCGTCCCAGTTGAATGTAG
>JAYYBT010000143.1:0-6462 GCA_036162675.1 Thermoplasmatota archaeon | reverse complement strand
ACGTCTCGTTGACTCGCTTCAGCATGCGATTGAACCATGGCTGGCGTCAGTGGGGCACCGTTGAGTCCGGTCGCAAGGACTTGCAAATCACGAACGAGCGCCCGCAAGTCGCCGTGGTTTGTTTTTGCAAGCGCGTCAATGGCCGCTTCTTCAAATTCGATGCCCTCTTCACGCAAGACCCTACGAGCAATTCGGCGTAAGGCTTCATCATTGGCTCGAACAAAGTTGATTTTCAACAGGTGTTTGGTGAACCTGTCTCGCGTGGTTCGCCAAGAGGAATTTCTACCCCAAAGTCCCATTTCTTCGTTGCACGCCAAAATAACGGGTTGTTTTGTTTGGTCCAAAAGACGAAGGAGTTCAGCCTTTCCGCCCGAATCCCCCTTGAGGGTTGCACCGGGCCGGTCATCCTCACCGGTCATGGCTTTCTCGATGCGTTCTTGACTGATTTGACGCAAGCCGCCAGAGAGGTGGTCGACTTCATCGAGCAGGATGAGGGTGCGGGACGGAGGCGCAGTCGGGTCGTGGAAGAGCGAACGGTGAGTCGCTCCGCTGGTTGCGGCCTTGCGAATAGCTGCTGCATTGCGTGCATCGCTGGCGTTGAGTTCGATGACGTTCCAGCCCATGTCTTCGGCGATGGCTCGGGCCACCGTTGTTTTTCCAACGCCGGGTGGCCCGATGAGGAGAATGGCCTTTTTCTTCGGTGAGCCGTTTTGCCACTCGTCCAACCACGCCCGAATTTTCCGACGTTGAACCTCGTTGCCCTCAAGCAACTGCTCCGAGCGCGGGCGGTGCCGCTCGGTCCAATCACTCGCCTGAGCCATGGAGGAAGATGGATTGGAGGGTAAATCAACCTTCACTTGATGGCAAATATCCCATTGCAGAATTTGGGCGCTGGCCCATCACTCAACCAAGTCGGAAACGAGCATCCTCGTCTGCTCACCGGTGTCCCGGTTTCGCACGGTGACCGTTCCGTCCTCCAGCGATTGGTGGTCCACGGTGATGCATGAGGGGACGCCGATTTCGTCTGCACGAGCGTACCTTCGGCCTATCGAGCCGGTGCCGTCGTACATGGAGACAAGACCCGGCGCTCGGCACAAACGTTGGTGGATGTCCCAAGCGAGGTCGTTCATGCCGTCTTTTTCGAAGAGGGGGAAGACGGCATAGTCAACGGGGGCAACATCAGGTTGGAGTTTCATGATGCAGTACGGCTCACCCTTCTTTTCGGTCTCGTGGTAGGCGTGGTCAATCACGTGCCAGATGATCCTGTCAATGCCAAACGCGGGCTCAATCACATGAGGGATGTACCACTCGCCGGTTTCCTTGATGGTTTTTTGATTCGGCTTCACGTGTTCTTCTTCCACGCAGACGGTCTCTCCATTCGGTAGTTCAAGGTCCAGAGGGAAGGTGGTTGCTTTTGGAAGGGTTTCCAGGGCCGTTTTGACCATTCCAGCTAAAGACTTGAACGCAGGCCCTGCCTTTGCACCGTCAATGGTCCAACCGTCGATTTCAATCGTCCTCGGCTCGTCAAATTCTCGTCGTGCTCTCAACGTTCGCCCTGTTGCTTTCTCATGACTCTCAAGGTCGTAGCAGCCTCGGTGGGCGATACCAACGCATTCAATCCAGCCATAGCTCCCTTCTATTTCGGCATCCCAACAATCCATGGCGTAATGGGCCATCTCATCGTGTTCATGCTGGCGAAAACGAAGACGTTCAGGGTCGATGCCAACATCGGTCAAAAAATCCCAGGTGATGCCCATGAATTTGGCAACGGTTGAATGACGAATGAGTCCTTGCTTACATGCTTCGCCCAATGTCATTTTTGTTGGTTCTTTCCCATCAGCAATCAGGGTGATTGGGTGGCCATCCCAGGCCGTCAGGTCATCGTTCAAGTCCGCCTCAGGGTCAATGAAATACTCCAACTCGGCCATGTTGAATTCACGGAGGCGGATCATGCCTTGCCTCGGCGCAATTTCGTTTCGATACCCCTTTCCAACCTGCATCGCTCCAAAGGGCAACCTGTCTCGGAAATGACGGAGCAGGGCCCCATAGGAGGTGAACATGCCTTGGGCCGTTTCTGGGCGCAAGAAACCAGGTCGCCCCGAGGGTCCTGCGCCAATGGTGGTGTTGAACATGAGGTTTTGTGCCGTAACTTCACTCCATTCCTGGGCGCCACAGGCAGGGCAGGCCGGTTTGAGGTCAAACAACAGTGCTTGCAATTCGTCCCGCTTCAGGGCGTCGGGATTGGGATGATGGCCTTCGAGCAATGTATCCGCTCGGCTGGCTTCTTCGCACTTCAGACACTGCGTCATGAAATCGGAAAATTCTCCCACGTGGCCACTTGCTTCAAGAACAGCATAGGGCGTGACCGTTGGACAGGATAATTCCACAACGTTGCCCAGACGTAGCCAGTGGTCAAGCCAGCGCTGGTTGATGCGTGAACGCATTCGTCCACCGACGGGTCCGAAGTCGTACAAGCCCTTGGCTCCGCCGTGGATTTCAAAGGCAGGGAGAAGAAAACCACGTCGTTTGAGCATTTCACTCAAACGTCCAAGACGGCCGTCCTCAGTCAATCACCTCGCCTCCATACCTCGGCTGATGAGGCGAACCTATGAACTTCACCACAGTGGAAGCGCTCCGCCTCATTTTATTGAGACACAGCATTATAGCCATCCACGAGAGCCCAACATCATGGGTCAAGCCATGGTGGCCATCGTTGAGGACGATTGCACGGGTTGTGACCTGTGCATCCTTCATTGCCCCTTTGAGGCGTTGCTTCCTCTTCAGGTCAATCCTCCAGGCCGGAAACATGCAAAACGTCCCGTCGTTGTTCTTGAGCAGAGGTGCGTGGGCTGCCTGTCGTGCATTGGTTCCTGTCCGACCGATGCGCTCCATGAGGTGGGTGTGCCGCCCAATGCAGCGATTTCCCCTCTTGTTTTTCACGGTGAGGGACCGAAAACTGAAGCCGTTGTTCGTTGGAAAAAGCGGTCCACGCGCTGGCCCTGATGTTTCGTCAATTCAGCGTAATCTTTTTTTATATACTCAGTTCGCTCCAACACAATAGGGTGGACAAAACAAATGGCAGAGATTGTTTACTTGGATTCCCCACTGGAATCCGAGGCGTTGTTTGAACGGTTATGTCCACCCGTTCGACAGTGGTTCAAAGATAAATTTCCGGATTTTACAAGGCCACAAAAATTGGCCATCCCGGCGATTATGGACAAGCAGCACCTCCTGCTTTGTTCACCCACAGGTTCAGGTAAAACACTCACCGCCTTTTTGACGGTTATCGACCAATTGGTCCGGTTAGCGTTGGAGAAGAAGCTGGAGAAGAAGGTTCACGCCATCTACATCTCGCCCATCAAGGCCCTTGCCAACGATATCCAACGCAACCTCATCGGACCGCTGAATGAAATCACTGAGAAGTACCTGCCCGACCGCGCCCAAGAAATTCGGGTCGGTCTTCGAACAGGTGATACCTCGCAATCCGACCGACAGAAAATGCTTCGCAATCCTCCCCATATTCTCATCACGACGCCCGAGAGTCTGGCCATCGCCATCACGTCGCCTCGATTCCAACCCATCGTGAGTGAAGTCGAGTACATGATCATCGACGAACTGCACTCGATGGTCTCGACCAAGCGTGGCGTTCACCTTTCCTTGACCCTTTCATTGCTGGACTCGTTGTTGAAGAACCCCGTTCAGCGCATCGGGATTTCCGCTACGATGGAACCTTTGGAGACCGTCGCCGAATACCTCGTGAGCAGCGATGACCGTGAAGCCAGAGGGCAGCCAACTTCAGTCTCAATTGCGAAAATATCTGGGTCTCGAGAATTGGACTTGGATATTCTCATCACGCATCCAAAATTCAGCGACCTCTCCATGGTCAAGGTGCTGGAGTACAACATCGAAGCCATCGCCGACCTCATCAGTGCACACACGACCACTTTGGTGTTTGCCAACACCAGAAAAATGACGGAAACCATTGTCCAAAAACTCCGGCCCTTCCTTGGGGAGTTGGTCGCAGGCCACCACGGTTCCATGGACAAGAACATCCGTTTGGATGTGGAAAAGAAACTCAAGTACGGCCATTTGCGTGCCGTCGTAACCTCCTCTTCACTCGAAATGGGTATTGACATTGGTTCGGTGGACCTTGTGTTGCAGGTGGGAAGTCCGGGTGATATCGCCACGGCTTTGCAGCGAATCGGTCGTGCAGGCCACCATGTCGGCGGTATTCCTCGTGCACGATTTTTGCCCACGAGCGTCGACGATTTGATTGAGCTTGCTGCCTTGCAAGCGGCCATCCAAACCGGGGACATGGACCGGCTTGATTTCCCGCAGAATTGTTTGGATGTCGTTGCACAATTCATCATTGGTTTGGTCATCATCAACGAATTGGACATTGATGAGGCGTTCGAAATCATCGTGAATTCGTGGTCCTACCGTAATTTCGAGTACGATGATTTCATTGAAGTTCTCGATATGCTCGAGGAAGAACGACGAATTTGGATTGATTGGGAAGAGAACATCTTCGGTAAACGAGGCTATTCTCGAATGATTTACTACACGAACATCGGAACCATCGCCCCCGATAATTCCTACCTGGTGTTCAACGCAGAAGGTTCCATTCTCGGAAAATTGTCGGGATCCTTTGTTTCCAATCTCCGAACCGGCGACGTCATTTTGCTGGGTGGATCCACCTACAGGGTGACCAACATCCAAGGCACCCGTGTCAATGTCACCAGCGTCACTGGGCATCGGCCCACCATTCCTTCTTGGTCTGGCGAGGCACGGAGTCGAAGCCGCGAACTTTCTCAAGCGCTTTTGGACCTCATCGGCCATTGCATCGTCGCTTTGCGACGTGAGCAAGACCCTCGCATGCTGCTGCGGGAAGTGTACGGCTTGTCCAACGAAGTGGCCAACGCCATTGCCAGACACCTCGAGGAACACTCCATTGATTCCTTCCAAGTCCCAGATTCACGAAGGATTCTGGTTGAACAGGTCATCAGCGGGGCGTTCCCCACCTACATGATCACGACGTGCAGAGGAAGAGGATTCAACACGGCCCTTGGCTATTTCATGGCTGGATTGGCTGAATCCAACAACGTCGCCGTCATTGAAATGTCGTTTGATGAAAACGGATTGTTGTTGAAAACGTCCCAGGAAGTTGACCCCGGTGAAATGTACAGGGCGTTCAGAGAAAACAATCACTTGGATGTCATTGAACGCTACATCATCAGCACGCAAATTTTTGCAAAGCGGTTCAGGGAAGTTTCCGGGCGCTCACTGATTATCCCAAAGCGAATGGGTGCAGAAGAAATCAGCCCGCAGCAATTCCAGCAACGTGCCGAAGCCTTGCTGCAGAAGCACCGCACCATGGACGGCAGTTTGCTGATGCGTGAAGCAAAGAACGAAATCATGTTTGGTGATATTGACCTCATCGGCCTGGAACATTTCCTCAAGGCCTGTGTTGCGGGCGACGCTCGCATTGTCCACACCAAGGTCGTCGTTCCTTCACGGCTCGGCATGTCGCTCTTCATGTCGGCGTTTGAAGATTTGATGTCGATGAAAACTCGCGCCTTCCTGGTCAAGGACATTGACCCCAGCATCTTGCAACGATTGTTGGGCACCCGTTCGCTCGCCACTGAGTTGTCAAGTGAACAGCTTAGCACCTATTACGCTGACAAAGCACCTGTTCCAACCAACGCCAAGGAACTGTTCCGCTTGATGAGCCACGGAGGGGGCTTGGACCGTGAGTTCAACAACCCGTTGTACAAAGAAAAACTGGCCAACATCCCACTGGAGACCATCCGTGGATGGGTGGAGGAGCTTTGTCAGTCAGGCCAAATCACGAAACTTGACGGCACGGGCCAAGATGAACTGGACGGCAAGTGGTTTGCCCCGTACATGGCAGAAATTCACGGCACGCTCGGGTGCCTCGCCGTCGCCGGTGGCAAGGACGTTGAGAATTTGCTCGAACTCCATACGAAGGGCTTGACCTACAAAATCGCCACCGCCTTTGATGGTACCAAGCCGGTGAATTGGGAAGAGCGGTCGCTTGGTGACCCTCAGGAGGCTCTGCGGGTCAAGATCATCGAAATGCTTGGCTCAGAAGGGCCAAAAACATCCGAGGAGATGGTGGAGCGTCTACCGTTCCCTCAATCACTCAGTGAGCGTAATCTCCACCAGTTGGAAGGTCGAAACGTGATTTCTGTTGGGTTCTTTATCCAAACCAACGACGCCGAGTACATCCTGAAAATCGATGAACACCGCCTCACTGGTGGCGAGGAGGAAGTGGTTGAGTACCGTTGGATTCAGAACATGGTGCTCGACAAATCATTCCATCAATACGGCGACAGTTTCACCGCCTTTAACGAGCACGTGCTCTTCCAAAAACAACAAGAATTGCTTTATCGCGTTGATGAATTTGCATTCAACGATTGGACCGATGTGCAACTGGACTCG
>JAYYBT010000142.1:0-2913 GCA_036162675.1 Thermoplasmatota archaeon | reverse complement strand
GCTCGGCAAATCCATGGACTGCATGATGGCTTGAGCAATTTCTTCATCACTCACTTCGCCACTGGTCAATTCATCAACCGCAGAACCGAGGTCGAGGGCCTCTTCTCTGCGCTCACCTAACATGTCTGGATTGGCGTGGGTGTTGGGGGCGACGAGGGACGTGCTGTCGTCTTCGAGTTCGCCGGATTTCTTCATCCGCCGAGCAAGGACCACACCGCCGATAACGAGGGCTGCGACAATCGCACCACTGGCTGCGGGTGGGAGGATGTTAAACAGGCCAGTTGAACCCTCAGAAATCTCCACACTGACAACCTCCTCATACGTGGTGGTCTGTCCTTCGCTGGTTGTTAGATTCAAGAGAAGTTGACCGGTACCTCGCTCTACATCATCCGAGGGCGACAAGGTCACAGCCACCTCAAGAGAGTCACCAACCGCCAAGCCGCTAACGGTGGACGGTTCAACCGACACGGTCCAGTCCTTGCGCTCCATGCCGTCCTTGTCGAGAACAACCACCGTGACGTCGCCATCAAGAGGTGCATTGCCGTCGTTGCGTATGAGGAAGGTCTCGGTTCGTCCATCGGTTCGAGAAATACTCTGAAGCAGACCCTCACCGTCTTTTTGCGCCGTGATGTTGCCAAAGGACGATGTGAGAACACCAATTGATACTGTTTCTGAGGCTTCAACAAATCGCCCGTCGTTGGTGGCGTTCACTTGAATGAGCATTTCAAACGCATTGTCTGAAGCTGGTGTCTGTGCCGGAGGAATGAGACCGAAGCGAACGGTCTTTTCTTCTCGGGGCTCCAAATAAACGATGGGGTTGGCAAAACCAACCGACCAGCCATCCGGTGCAAGGCCGTGCGTCCATGTCAAGCCAAGGTTCGTGTTTCCGGTGTTCTTGACCGTGAATTCACCGTAGGAAAACACGTCCGAGACAACCGTATCGATGTGATTCTCTGCAGGAGGCGTAAGCAGAATTCCCAACTCATCCTTGACCACCAAGGTGGTGATGTTCTGTCGGAAATTGGAGAGGGTGCGCTCAGTGCGGATCGTAAACCCGTTGCTATCGCCTTCCTCCGCCGTGAGGGGTACGCCAAAGATGAAGCGCACATCGGTGGATTCTCCCGGACCCAAGGAAAGGGAAATTGTCCTGGAATCTTGGTCATCACCGTGGGACACTTGAATGGCCCATTGTGGATTGTCCGGAAGAACGGACACGTCAAGGTCAATGCCGATGTTTCCTGTGTTTTCAATCGTCATGTTGAGGTGAACCTGTTGGCCGCTATCAACCGCAATATCCTCTGCGAGGTGGTTTGGTCCAACCGGGCCGTTATCGTCGTTCAAATGCACGTCAAAGGATTCCTGAGCCAGCACGGTGATGGTCACGCTCTCCGTGAAATTCATCGATGGATCAGTTTGAGATGTGACGTAGCAAGTGACGGTATCGGTATCGCCTGCTGAGGGAACACCGTCGGCCACCAAGGGCACGAAGACCCGAATGGACATGGGAAGGTATTCCAGAATGTTCAACGGTTCAAAATCCAGTTGTGAGGAATTCGACGTTCCGAGCATGACCTGCCAGCGTTGCTCAGAAAGGCAGTCGATGCTGTACTGCGCTGGAGCGTTCCCGGTGTTTCTCACCGAGATGGAGAAAATGCTTGACTGACCGGGTGTCGCTTCAAGCCCACTCGTTCCAGCAGCAACCACTTGGACCTGGTCGAGTTGCTCCACCTCAATGAAGATACGGTGTGTGTGAGCCACCGTGGGTTGATTTTGGTAGCGAGCTGTCAATTCAATGACATAGGTGCCGGCGCGAACATAGCGAGGGTTATTTGGGTCGCTGGTCAAGTCAGCATCGATGTCTTCAAGTCGCAAATTAAGCGAGTTGTTGGCGTCATCAGTCCCTTGAGCCGTTAGGGTGAAGGTCGTTGATTCATCAAATGTACGAGTCCACTGGTCTGGGCTTGGAAGGAAGAAATCATCTCGGCCAGGTACAGGAATTTGGACCATGGTGGCCGACAGGACAACCGGTTGTTCGCCCGTGCCTTCGTGAAGCACGGAAACAGGAATGTCAATCCCCGAGTCGTTTCGCACATCAAGAACCATTTGCGCATTGGCCGAACGTTGCTCGGGCGTTTCTGGAATCGTTCCGTCGTCGTTGTCCACCACGACTCGAACACCGAGGGCCATGACCTCAATGTCCTCGGTCCAGATGTTGTTGTCCGTCCCGGACGTGGCGTCGTTCATCTCAGAGACGGTATTGCCGGTATCAACAGAGAGACGAAGCGTATGAACACCCGTGGTGGTGAATTGGTGGAAGATGGTGTAGGAATCGATCATCCCCGGCCCAAGGGCTGGCCGAGATGCAGTGGCCAATGTTGTTTGCGCCGTCGTGTCTTCAAGAATGATGTCAAAGGGCGCTGTTGTGCTCGTACCTTGGTTCACCCAAGCTAGACGAATAGAAATCAAATCGTTCTTGAGGGGGTTTTCCGATGATGCCAGAATGCTGCCATCAAAAACCGCCAAATCGGGTTGAGGCGTCGGGGTGGCAACCGCACTCATGACCAAGGCAAAGTCTTGATCAGAACCGCCACGGTGGAGCACTTTGACCACCCAGTTTCCTGAACCAGAGCTAAAGGTTCCAGGTGCAACTCGTATGCGCTCGACATTGTTGACTGCGTCGGCGGTTCCTCCCGTCGTGGAGAAGCCTTGGGCAAAATCATTGCCAAGCCATTCGTTGCCGTTGGGGTCGACCAAGACCAGGTCAAGATTGTTGACCAAACGAGCCTGAGACTGGGCAGCGTTGGCACTTCCGGCTTCATCGGTCCACACCAGCGTCAAGTCCATGCCATGGCTCGGGTCAATGGAGAAGGAGTACAACAGACCGAATCCTGGTGAGAGAACTTTTCGGTCATC
>JAYYBT010000141.1:0-4673 GCA_036162675.1 Thermoplasmatota archaeon | reverse complement strand
GGCACGGGTAAGTCGGTCCAAGGCGCTCCCGGTGAGGCCGACGTGTCGGCCCATCGGGACGTGCCGGGTGGAGGATTGAAAGTATTCAACCGCACAGGGCAACATCGAACTGCCTTGTGAGCGATGCTGTTTCACCAGCCGCTTGAACGAGGTCGTGAAAAATCGAGGGAAGACCTGGAGGCGCTGGGTTCTTCGTGTTCCGTAAGGAGGAATATAGGGAATCAAGGCCGCCCAAGGCCGCTGTGTCTTCGATAACCGAGCAGAGGCCGGCATGCCTCGGTGAAAGGCGTAGAACACGGTGTTTTCTTTGGGAATTTCACGTGCATCCAAGGCCTGTTCTGCAAGTTGCATGGCGGTTGCAATGTGCTGGTTGTGGTGCTTTCTTCCAAAAAATCCTCCACCCGTTTTGGCTTTCGGATGCGGCCGTTTGATCTCAATGCACCCCATTCGCCCTTCATCTCGCCACAAGCGCTGAACGGCCGGATCGTCGAGAAAAGCCTCAAAACTGAGGAAACCCAACGCCACCAATTCATCATGGTTCCATTCCTCGAGCCATTTGGGCTTTCCCTGCAGATGAGAGTGTGGAACCGACACCGTGCGGTCGTGGTGGATGATGAGTTGGTTGTCCGCCGTGATACGAACATCAAACTCAATTCCATCGAACATGTTGATGGCATGACGAAGACTTTCCAAGGTGTTTTCAGGCGCTGGAGACCACGATTCCTCCGCTGCCATGGTTCCCCATTCTTGCGGCCATCCTCAAAGGTTCCCGCTCCAAGGTGTTGAATTGCAACGTGTTTTCACCGAATTCCCCGAAGGCATAAAACCACCCTCTCTGCCCCCGAACCATGGAACCCTATGACATCATGATGGGCATGATCCTGTTCCTGACACCCATCATATGTTGGTTCTTCACACGCTCACAGAAAGAACACCGGATCCCATGGCGCTCTTGGGCTCAAGAATTTCACGAGAAGCGGTATTACCTTCATGCCATGGGCTACATCGTCATCATTCGTTGGAAGGCCATCACCGACCGACTCAACGAGCCGATGAAAGCACGGACCGGGCACTGGACCGACTGGGTGTACGGGCTGGAGGGTGAATTCACCAAATGGGTCCAAGATGTGTTCAGCAACGATGCGCTGACCGAATTTCTCAACTTTCACTACCTCTTTGTCTACCTCTTTTTGATTTACGTAACCACGGTTTACTTCGCTTTTTCAGGCGACAGGGACATGACCGACAAGGTCACGCTCAATTATCTCTTGATTTACGCCCTTGCGGTTCCTTACTACCTCTTTTTCAACGTTGAAGTCACCTCGTCTTGGATTCCCGGAATGGATGCATTGCTCTACCATGACGGCTGGTACACCGTCTTCTACGCGCTTCACGACCCGTTGGATAACGCCGTCCCAAGCCTTCACGTCGCCATTCCTTTCGGCATCTTGATGCTCAATTACCTGCACGTGAAGGAACAAGGAGGAACGCTCAGGGAATGGCGGCACTGGCCTTACCACTTCTTTGTCCTCATCAACACAGCCTTGTTCATCTTCACCATCCTTTACCTCGGCATTCACTGGGTCGTTGACATACCGCTTGGCATCCTCATCGGTAGCATCGGTGCCTTGTTCATCCATCACCTCCAACCGAGGCTTCGCAACGATTTCGGCCCTGTGTTCAAGGGCATCGGTCGAGAAAAAGTACGTCGCCATATCCTGGTTGAAGGCGTGGTCATGCTCATTCTCCTCACCGGGATGATGATGGCGGTCAACTACCAAGAAGAGAGCATTGACGACCGAGTTTCGTTCCGGCTCGGCGAAGGCGACAGCACGTTTGAAATCATCCAGAAATTTGACCCCGGCGAGATGGTGCAATCAAACATCAGCAATCTCAACTCCCTCGGTCAACTTGAAATCGTGGTCGTCATGGTTGAGACAAGCGTACCTGCAATGGAGACAGGCGCCATTGATTGGGAGGTCATGAAAACACTCGGTGACCACTATACTGTGGCGCCTCAAACCACCTTGAGTTTGAACATCACCTCGCCCAAAATTTACCACTTCATCGTCATGCATTATGATGAGGCTTCAGCGGATGAACCGGTGATGGAGGTTCGTATCATCAACGATTATGGCGACGATATGATGGGGCAAGCCATGTTCCTCAGCCTGCCTTCGCTGTGGATGACGGGCTTTGTTGTCTATCGTTTGTACCGACTCAAGAAAGAAGGTCGCAGCTGGATTGATTCTACACCCTCATATGTATGGGCCTCATCATCGTCAACAGACGAAGAGGCGTGAGGCATGGTTCAGCAATCGATTCAAGCCACTGTTGAGCAACTCGCTCAGTCTTCGGGTGGTCAAATTCTTGCTTCCATGAGAAACACGATTCAAGCCTCCCTCAAGTACTATGTCGGCCTCTTTCTCCTCGGTTTCGTGGCTGCTTTCCCGTTGACAAGCGCCTTCATCGCATGGTTGGTTGACGATGCAAGGCTTCCCCAAGGCGTTGAAATCATCGTGATTTCACCCGTCGAATTTCTCTTTCTTCAACTTCGAATTGCAGGTTCTGTTGGCCTTATCATGGTCATGCTCATGGTTGTGCTTCAGACCGCAAGATACGGTTTGCGCCACGAAGCAGTTCAATCCCGTTTGTCCGAACTTGAAGTGAACTTACCCAAACCCGGTCCACGAATGGTGCTGGCCGTGTTGACCTCCATCCTCCTACTGGTGATTGGCGCTCTCTACGCATGGTACGGCCTTATTCCGCTCTTGCTGGATTACCTCACCACCGATGCCCAACAGGCCGGCTTGACGACGGAATGGCGCCTCTCCAACTACGCCGGGTTCATCGTCAACCTCGTCTCTGCTTCGGCCATTGGCTTCCAAGCGCCTTTGCTCACGACGTTGATTTTGCGTTCTGGAGCCGTGACCCGTGAGCAGATGGTCGGCGCTCGTCGCATTATCTGGTTCAGTGCGTTTGTGGTCGGCGCCTTCATGTCGCCGCCCGACCCGCTTTCCCTGTTTTTGGTGGCCCTTCCCATCATTGTCCTCTTCGAGGCTGCCTTGGTTGTTGACAGACTGAGGACGCCTTGAGGTCAGCGTGTAAACACTCGATTTGGTGGGGCATGTTTCCCGGTCGAGCCTGATAGGAAAGCCCGTGAAAATCTGAGCCGACCGAGACGCTCATGCCGTGGCGCATCGCCTCTTCGGTCAGTTCGTGCCGGTAGGCGTCGTTGTGGCTGCGATGGACGGCCTCAACCGCATCAACGCCAAGTGAATGGAGCGTTTGAAGCAGCGAAGGTGTGGAGACGCCGTAATACAACGGATGGGCAAGAGATGTGATGCCGCCGGCTGCTTTGACGGCTTCAACGGCCTGTGCGATGGTCGGCTTATGGTGAGGGACAAATCCCGGCAAGCCGTCGCCGATCCATGTTTCAAACGCTTCTTGTTTGGAGGACACATAGCCGAGGTCAACCATGGCCTGGGCGAGGTGTGGTCGGCCGACTGAACCGCTGGCTCGCCCAATCACATCCTCCACATCCACCGGCATGCCGAGGTCGGCTAATCGCTGGCACATGGCGCGCATGCGAGGTTGGCGACCGTCTTGGCGAGGGAGAAGCCAGGCGATGAAGGCCTCAATCCGTGGGTCAGCAGCACCCGGGCGATGATTCGGGAAGAAAGCAAGGAGGTGCCATGAAGCCGAAGCCCGCTCCCGCCCGGTGGCCAGCAGTTGCTCTTTCTCAGGCGGGCGGGCGGGCTCACAGGTGATCTCAACACCGGGAACAAACACCAATCCCTCCTCGTCGGCTGCTCGTTGAGCCTCCTCCCAACCTGAGGTGGTGTCGTGGTCGGTGAGCGACCAAACTTGGACGCCTTCCTTCCTCATCAGTTGGGCCACCATGGCGACATCATGTTCACCATCGCTGTGAAGTGAATGCGAATGCAAATCATGCGTTTGCGTCCACACATCATTCCCTCCTTCGCACTCGTTTTGAACCCTCGTGTCTAGAACAAGTCATCCAAGTCAGGGAGGTCTGGCAACCCTGGTACCTCGTTCACTGGGGTTTCCACCTGCGGCTCATCGAATAATCCATCCAAATCTGGCAAATCAAAGGTGGGTGCAGTGGGCTGGTTCACTGCCTTTTCTTGCTCATGAGGTACTGCCAGGTCTGGGAGCGTCAACATGTCTGGCAGTTCGGGTAAATCGGGCAATTCGGGGACAACGGTCCTCGCCACTGGTTCGTCCACAACCAGACTCGACGACCCAGAAGGCGTGGTTGTCGTGTCGGCTTCAAGTGTAGGCAGTGGTACGCTGGCCACGCCAGTAGTGACAAAGACGCGATCGGGTTCAAGGCCAGGAATACTTGCCGGGTTGACCGTTGGCTCGCCCTCACGCCCAGGGAGAGGAACGGGTTGGACCAAGACTCGTTCCATGGTTTGCCCTGTTTCTTCGTCTGTGGGAAGTGCTTCACGCTGGTCGTTGGTGGTTTGATTGGCCGCTTCGACCTCCTCCATCGTACGACGAACGGAGGCCCCAAATTCTCCTGAAGATAACGTGTCTATGGCTGAATTGACCTGTTGTTGGTCAGCCGTTGCCTGTTCCCCAAGAATGCTCGTGATGATGGATGCGGTTGTAGGGTTGACCTCCGTTTGGTTCGCTCCGGTTGTCAT
>JAYYBT010000140.1:0-6487 GCA_036162675.1 Thermoplasmatota archaeon | reverse complement strand
TCCGCTCCAGAGCGTGCGCCGGTTTCCTCGATTACCACTTGTTCTTCTAGCTCGTGCATGTCCATGCCGGCGAGGAAACTCGTCAGCAACAACATCACGAGGATTACAGGTGTCATATTCTTCATGTCTATACCCCCGAAGGTTCGGTATCCCTCCCCACGCCATGCGTCGTATTTATACTATGGGCAGGGTGAGTCAGCGAGAAAAGCACCCTTTTTTTGGCGTTTTTCGCTTGTTTTCGGCGATTTCAATGGGCTTTGACTCAACAAATGGTGCAATTTTTTTGTAAGTGAATTGAACAGCGTTTCATTGGTTATTTTTTATGCACTTCGCAGCGCCGCAGAGGGGGGAATTTTGGAGGCCTGACGAACGGGAATGAACGTGGTGATGAGCACGATGAACCAACCGAGGAAGAACAGCCCCAAGGTGCCCGCCCAAGGGAAGGAAAACACTGCACCCTCTGCCTCCCATATGGCTTTGTAGAGGACCACATGGAACCCGTAGCCGATGACAAAACCATTGAGCATGCCAAGGAGCGCCACCCAGGAAACTTCCAGAGAAAAGAGTCGAAGCACGTGTCGCTGACGGAAACCCACCGCCCGGAGCATACCGATGGTGGCACGCCGTTCGCTCACGTTTCGAACCGTCACAACACCAATCCCAGCCACACCAACCAGCAAGCCTAGGGCAAGGTAGCCTTCAAACAGCGATAAAATAGCAAGAACCAGGGACTGAATGATTGAAATCTCTTCAGCGACGGTTTGAACGTTGACGTTCTTTGAGGCCAATTCAACATCCAGCACCGCCTCAAGTTCGCTGGCCGCTTCCCGGACCTCGGTTGACTTCCCTTGAGCGGGGAGGTCCTGTCGTTCGTGGTTCACACTTGGAATTGAATCGGAGGCGACGCTCACATACATCCGTGTCATCTCTCCACCGAATTGATCAACCACGACTTCACCGTTCATCCAAACTCCTGGGGAGAAGATGTACGACGACTGTTTGAGGAAGCCGCCGACGGTCATTTCTCGGGTGTTTTTCGGGTTTGAAAAATCAATTAGCAAAATTGAATCTCCAATTGAAAATTGCAGGGGCACCAACGTGGTTCCATCCGCCGTGGATTCGAGGCCAAACGAAGCGTCCAAGAACACGATGTTTTCGAAACTCGAAATAGAAATCCAAGCCTCATCAGATGTGTTCCCGAGGCTCGTATCCCAAGCGTGAAGCGGAAGACCGCCGTGTTGGATGAAACCGTCGTCAACACCTCGGAGAATATACGGCATGCGCTCGCCTTCAGCGTCTTCAAGATGAACCGGCGATCGATAGATGCCGCCCACCGCATCGATGTTGCTCATGGCTGCGTGGTCGATGCCCCACTCCAATGGGTCGGACTCCAAATCGATGGGACGGGAGCGGGTTGAGGTCAACAACAACTCAAATTCACCTTCGGCTTCTTCGACGAAATCTGAGGAATAGGTGTCAAATTGCTCGGTGTAGCCCGCCAAGACCACCACGGAAAACATCGTGATGGAAAACATCCCCATCACCACAGCCGTGCGAACTGGATGGGCCAATGGATGCGCTAATGCAACGGAGCCGACCGGCCCGATTCGACGGGTCATCCACGAGCGCTTGGCCAACCAACCGACGACTTGTGGGGCGATGCTGGTCAACACCAGCACCCCGGCAAAGACTTGGAGGAGGCCCAGGACAATGAACGCCAATTCGTTGGGGTCCATGTTCTGCCGGAGGGGGTCAATCGGTGCGAGGGCCAACGTCCACAGCAAAAACAGGACACCAATCGCTCCGAGGGTGTTGCGAGCAGCATATCGTGTCCAACGGTTCACGGGCTGATCACGATTGAGCAGGACCGGCAGTTGCCAAGTGAACAGCGGCGTGAGCAACAAAATCAAGCCCACGCCCAAGAGGATGTAGGAGGCATACGACAAGCCACCATCAAGACCGAAAAGAAGCAAGCCAAGCGTGCACAAACCGATCAGCCCGAAGGCGATGATTTGCAGCAAGAATACACCCCACGGCACGCCACGCTTCAGCATGGGGCGTGCCCCGCGGAGTGCCCGAACGATGTTCAGCTGTGCGTTGAACACGGCGCTCGACCACAACAAGAGCAACGCCAAGAGCGCCCCCCAAATCCAGCCGGCCAAGAAGGAATCCAATGTCCATGAGAAAACGAATTGTTGGGCGCCCACCGAGGAGAAGATGGTTGAGAAGCCAACCGAGATGAGCCACGCCAAGCCCAAACCAAGCACCGAACCGAAACCACCAGAGACAAAGGCGAGGAGCGCACCCTCGTAAACGAAGAGTGCGCGTGCATCGCTGCGACGCAAACCCAAGGCCCGGACGGCTGCGAGTTCGGTTCGGCGAACATCCGCCAAGAGCATGATGATGGTCAGAGAAAGCAACACCCCGGCGGCCATGGTGAAGGTACCAAACACCAGGAACATGGCCGACAAGGCACCCGAGGACGCCTCGGCCTGTTCGCTCGCATCGAGTTGGACCGCTTGCACGCGAAGGTGGACGTCATCAAGCCCGCTTTGTTGGTCAAACCAGTCTTGAATCGCGAGCGTGGACGAAGCGTTTTCAGAACCGAAGCCGGAACCAGAGAACATGAGTAAGGAACGGTCATCGGCCTCAGCCAGTGCCAAGACTTCTGCATCGGCAAGGGAGACAAGCCCCAAGACCACCGCATCCAAATCGGCGAGTTGGTCAAACCCTTCAACCGACGTGTACGTCCCTCCGTGCAGGAGCACAGTGGCCGTGTCGTTGCCGTAGGCATAGGGCAGCACGCCGGTCATGGAAAGTGAAGAATTGTTCGTGAAATTAAGCGCATCAAGGCGTGCCGATGTGAGCACCTGCCCTTCTTCCACTTCCAAAGCGGCGTCCTCTCCGCCAAAGGCGAGGACCATTTGGGGAAGACGGCCAAAGCCGGCAGCGTCGGAAAGGACGGGGAGACGAACGCTCTCCACCTTCTCATCGCCAATGTTCCAACGCAAGACCCCGTGCTCAAAGGTGCACAAATGGCGCTCTACATCGAGGGTGAGGACGGCGACACCATCGCACGCGTCGGGGATGTTATCCGGGCTGCTCGATGATTCACTCGGCCAATCGGAGGCATCGACCTCCACAAAGTCAACACCGTCGGTTGACCGGTAGTATTGGGTGTCCAGAAGGCCTTCAATGCGGAGATAGAGGTCGTCATCCACCCGTACATCATAGCCAAGGACGGTGCTCGGGAGGGGCAGGGAGACGGCTTGGCTCGCTTGCAAGGAGAGGTTTTGGTCGAATTCGTGCAGTTCAACCGAATCCCCGTTGGAGGATAACACCCACCAGGCGTCGTCCTTCCCGTCAACCGCAACCGGAGGCAGGGCGGGTTCATACGACGCTCGTTCTTCCTCATCTTCAAGGAAGACATCGGCGAGGTGGATGTTCTCATCATCGAGATAGACGGCGGCAGAAGCATCTTCGGTCCACGCAACGTCCACCAAACGCTGACCTTCATCGGCCTGCCAAAGCCAAGCATCGCCGCCGTCGAGCGGCTCAAAACCGATGCCCGTCAACGCCACATGCCACCAAGCCTCAGCACCCAATCGCAGTTGAGTGACGTCGGTGTCGGCCAGCGTCAGCAGTGCTTCGTCACCATGTTCAACATCGATGAGCGGCACCTGGAGCACTTCAAGCAGCGCAGCCTCTGGGTAGAGCGTGGACTTGTTTTCTCGCAGCGCCACCACATCTTCGCCAGCAATGCGTTGCAAACCTGCACTTGATGAGACCGTCAAGGAAGCGGTTGCCTCGTCAATCGTCCACACCACACCGGCATCCTCTGCCGTGAGCGAGGCGTTCATCATCGCTTCCAAGCCAGGAAGTGCAGCGCGCAAAGCATCGTCTTCGACACTTGAACCGTAGGCAAGGGATACACGCGTGATGCTCCCCTCCAAGCCAAGCAGCGTTTGAGCGCTCTCAAGGTCGGTGAAGACCGCAGGTGACTGCGTACCTGCCATGGCCCCTTGTCCCTCGTTTGGAACAACGGCGTGAACCTGCACCGAAGAGGAGGTGCGGATGCGTTGTCCCTCGTCAGAAACAAAGGCCCCCAGTTGGAGCAGGTCGCCCCTTCCGACCTCAAGGACATCGGCAGCTGCGGCGTTGAGAACCACGTGAAGCGTGTCGCCTTGACCGTACACCGCTTTGATGGCCTAAAAGCGCATGCCGCTGGATGCATCCAGCGGGGCCCAGACGCCTTCATCGTCCACGCTCGCATTGCGAGCAAACAGGGGCACAGAGGGTTCGGCCAACCCGTTTTCGGCCGCCAAACTCACCGTTGAGTACACGCCGTATTGCCGACCATCAAGGCCTTCACTCAAGGTCGGGTCGGACGAAAGCGACTGCCAAAACCGTTCAGCTAAGGCCTCATCGTACGCTACGGCAACGCCTGTCATCGGGTCAATACCGGCGATGAGCACATCGGTCTGCCCCCACGCTGCACTGACTTCTTGGCTGACGGTGGCGTCGAGAGAATCCCCCACCACCAAGGACGAGGTGATGATGCTCGAGGCGATGACCAAACCTGCGATCATCAAGGCTGATTGCCGTTTCCTTCTGCGTATGTTTTCCTTTGCAAGCCGCCACACCAAGAGGCGTTGGGGCACCAGGAGTGGTTGAACAAAAAGCATCGACATCGTACCGAACAAAACGGCGCCGGCAGCAACGGTCAGGTCCGAAGCGCCCAACCAAGCGAGAATCAGCCCGACCAGAAGCCCGTCCACAGGCCCTGTGAGCAGCAAGAGCACACGTTGGCCCCACGACCACTCGCGCCATCGGCGAGCGGTGACAACCGAAACGATGCTGAGAAGCAGAACCAAGACCCCGGCCGACACCAGCCAGACCAGCACGCTCATTCCTCCTCAGTGGGTGAAGAAGCATCATCGGTCAGAATGGAGCCGTCACTCATGGTGATGGTTCGCTGACACAACGAAGCGATGTTGGCGTCGTGGGTGACGATGAGAAAGGTCGTCTGCTGTGTTTGGTTCATCTCGGTGAGTAAGGCCATGACCTCGCCCGATGTGGTGTTGTCCAAATTTCCAGTTGGCTCATCACACAGAATGATGGAGGGTTGGTGAACGATGGCGCGGGCCACGGCCACACGTTGTTGCTGGCCACCGGAAAGTTCTGCGGGACGGTGCTCACTTCGGTCGCCCAAACCAACCAAACTGAGGGCCTTCATCGCCTGCTGTCGGGCCTCTTGTGGAGCGTAGCCGTTGAGCAGCAGTGGTAATTCCACGTTCTCCACAGCGGAAAGAACCGGAAGGAGATTGAAGTCTTGAAAGATGAAACCAAAATGCTTGCCTCGTAAATCGGTGCGGTCATCGTCTGAAATGCCGTAAAGGGGTTGGCCGTTCACAGCAACCATGCCCGAGGTCGGCTCGTCAATCCCGGAGAGGATGTTGAGCAGCGTTGTTTTTCCACAGCCGGAAGGGCCCATCACCGCCACCATTTCTCCGGGCTGAACCACGACATCAACACCGCGAACGGCTTCAACGGTGGATTCCCCTGCCTGGTAGAGTTTCCACAGTTGGCTCGCTTGAAGCGCAGGGGTCATGGTTTCACCAAAGGGAATTGCCTTCATAAATCCCTGCCCGAAAGGCGTCTCATGGCCAAGGACGACACCACGGTGAGCATTGGCATCATCGCCTTTGGTCCAATCGCTGAACGACTTGGTGGCCGCAAGCACGCCCTCGAAGTTCCAACGGGTTCGACGGTTCGGGAAATTGTCGAAAGCATGGAGTTGGGCGAATGGATCTCATTTGGCCTCTCGGTGGCCATTGATGGAAACCGTTGCGCCATTGATGCTGTGGTGGAGAACGGGGCTGAAGTGGCCTTGCTTCCACCGGTGAGCGGTGGTTAATCGCTGCCAAAGGACACCAAGTCAGGCAAGCCTTCAACAACGGGAAGCACAAGCGAGTGATGAGGAAGGACCATGGTGGGTGGACTCGGACCGCTTGAATTGAGCATTCTGCTCTTGTTGTTTTTCGTCTTGTTCGGCGCTCAACGCCTGCCTGAACTGGCCAACGCACTGGGCCGCTCAAAAGGCGAATTCCAGAAAGGCTTGAACGAAGTGTCCTCCATGGGCGATGCCGCACGAACGGTCGCCGACCTCGAAGCCGGAGGGCGTACCCCCGACCAGGTCCTGATGGACCGAGCAAAAGCCGTGGGCCTTGATGCAGCGGGCATGCCGATTGAGGACCTCGAAAAGAAAGTTGAGGCCCTTGAGGCCCTGCAGTCAACGGATGAAAACGAGTGAACTCACGAGCGGCGGCGCTTGATGATCACCGGCGACCCACACACATCGCAATCGCCGAGTTGGCCCTTTTTGGAGCGAGATACCTCGCTGGGCACCTCCGAAGTTGCTCCGCAACCGGTGCACCGCTGCTCCCAAATCCAAACGTGTTTGGAAGGTGCATTGGCCACGGATTCA
>JAYYBT010000139.1:0-5252 GCA_036162675.1 Thermoplasmatota archaeon | reverse complement strand
CACCGGATGCCGTTTGTGCGTCCTCGCTTGTCCCACCGATGCCATCACGATGATCGACCGATGAGGTGAAACCATGTCAAAGAAAGGAAAAGATGCAACAGCACAACGCTTTGGAGGCGAATTTGGGCCCTATCGAAAGCCAGGCACGGAAGGCGTGTCGTTGTCCACGTTCAAGAACCTCGTTTGGACCTCGAACATTGGCGGTTTGCTCCTTGTGGTGTTGGCCCTTGAACTGCTCTTTGTTCAGCAGAGTTTCATGTGGGGCTTCCTCTCTTTGGTGGCCGGTGTGGCCATCGCCCTCTTCCCGTCCAACTACGAAATCGTTGGCATGAGCGATGAGGACGACGACGAAGCATAGTGTTGAACCGAATCAATCGGTACCCCGTGGGTGGACGTCTTGATCACGCTTCAGCGGTCTCGCCGACGGTGGTCTCGGCACCGAGTTGGCCCTTCTGCTCGTTGACTTGACGAGCGAGGAAGGAAACAACGTCCAAGATTTCGATGTCAGCGTAGGCTTCGTCGCCTTCAAACTTCAAGCACTCAAAGTGCGAGACACACTTTGGACACGAGGTCAACATGGTCTCAGCACCGGTCGCACGAACTTCTTCCATGCGGGTGACACGCAGAGAGCGAGCGTTCTCGTTGCACGACATCATGCTCGAGACACCGCAGCACATGGCGTCTTCGCCACTGTGTTCCATCTCAACAATCTCAACACCCTCAACGGCGTTGATGAGTTCACGAGGCTCGTCGTAGATGCCCATCTGTCGGCCAAGTCGGCACGGGTCGTGATAGGTGACCGTGGTGTCCTCGGTCTTGAGGTTCATGTCAAAGCCCTGCTCAATCAGGAACTCCGTGGTGTGCATGACCTTGACGTCTTCGAGTTCGTAATCACGGGCAAAGGTTCGGAAACACTCAGCACAGGACGAGACCAGGGTGTCGATGCCGGACTCGTTGATCTTGCGCTGGTTGTAGGCCTTGAGCTTCTCAAAGACTTCATCCAGTCCTTGCCACTTTTGGTCGTGGCCACAGCACTTGAGGAAGTCTCGACCGAGGTAAGCCACATCGGTGCCCATCTCCTCAAACAGGGTGAAGGCAGCCGTTGTTGTATCACCGAGGTTCATCGTACCCTCGTTGACGTGAGAGAAGACCATCTCCTGGTCGAGGTAGTCAACGCATCCAGGGTAGTATCCAACATTGGACGTGATGGGGTAGTCTTCGGTGGCGATGAAGTCATCATCGGCCGCTTCTTCAGCCTCAGCGTTCAAGACGGCTTGGAGAACCGTGTGAGGGATTTCTGCCTGTGGGCCGCCCACGATGAGCGAACGGCGGATATCGACGTAGGAGTCGTAGTTGACGAGTTGCGGACAAGCGTTGGTGCACGCCGTACAGGTCAAACAAGAGTACAGCGGGACACCGTCGTCTTCGTTATTCCACGAGTTGTAGATGATGTTGAGTTTGTCGCCGCCGTTGAACAAGCGAACAGGACAGGCGTCGTCGCACAGGTCGCAGCCGTAGCACTTGTTCATCTCAAACTCATAGCCACGAGCCATGTATCGCAACAGCACGAACACAAGGGCACCAAAGGTCACACAGGGGATGAACATGGCGTAGGTCAACTTGGCGTCAAGCGACTTCGGGTTTTGGTGGTAGGTTGGGTTCTCGATGTAGGAGAAAGCCGAACCGCCAAGGGCCATTTCCTCGGCGTTGCTCAGGTTGACCGTGTAGCCGGCCAATCCAGCAGGAGCGTCCTCGTTCCACACCAGCAGAGGTTGGTAGCTTGCGATGCTGAAGGAGGTCTCGGTGGTGATGCTGTCGTTGAGGGCAAGAGCACCACTGACGACCACGTCGTAGGTGTAATCGTACGTGCCCACGGTCATCTCGACGGTTGCACCCTCGCAGTCGGCGAAGGAAACCAACTCTTTGCCTGAGGCGTCGGTTACGGTCAAGGTGGTGGCGACCATGGATTGGGTTGAGACGCCGTCGATCTTTCGCTCGCTGGAGCGGAATTCACAGCTCAAGTCGGTGGTCAAGGTCGTGAATTCTTCAGGATGGCCTTCGGGGAAGTTGGTGGTGTCTTCGGTGATGGTAAAGGAGCCACTGACGCTGAAGCCTTCCCCACCGTTGAAGGTGGAACTCGCCGCCGCTGCGTTGATGCCGTTTTCGGCATCTTGATGCCCGTTTGCATCGTTGAAATCCGTGATGATGTAGCGGGCTGGCTGGTAGATGTTCCAGTTCAGCCATGCAGTGGTGGGGACCACGCCGCTATCCGACCATCCTCGGTCGTCGGTGAATTCGTTCACATCGTGCACGTGGACATCGGATGGCTGGGTTCGCATGGCCTCCAATTCGCCGTAATCCTTGATGGTGAGCAATCCTTTGGCGTCCCAGAACCCTTTGTCGTAGGTGTCGAAGGTCGCCACCGTAGCGGCTGAGGACAAGATGAGGGCGCCGACGATGAGTTGGCGGCTCTTGGCGACCGTGAAGCCTGCACCCCACGCTCGGATGAGTAAACCACGACCGATGAAGTAGACACAAATCCACATCAATACACCTGTCATGACCCACGGTATTGCGTTAAACACCTCCGCTATCCACGGTTCACGTGTTCCACACAGAAGGTCACCGTGTGAATCGAGCTTACAGAAATCAGACCTGTTTTTGCCGTACAATTCCAAGAAGATGTTGATGGAAAACACCGAGATAAACCAAATGTGGGCAAGGTAGACTGCTCCTGCAGCTGCAAACCACGGGTCTTCAACGGGACGCTTCTCACGGCCACCCAAGAACGGAGGCAAGGCGAGGATGCCAACGGGGATACCGGTCAAGGCAGCGCCCCACCAAGCGGCGTTCCATGGGAACATCGGTTGACCGACGATATCGCCGACGAATCCTGTGGGCACCACAAACTGCGGCAGGTATTCACCCCAGCGCAGGTAACCGTAGGAAAACAGCACGTACCAGTCTGGGAACACGAACCCTGCTTGGGCGTAGGGGTCGGCTGCACCGTGAAGGGGTGGTGGAATCAACCAGGCGTAGAAGAGGAGAATGGAGAGCATCGAGGCGAAAATAATGCTGTCACGCAACACCTCATGCGGCCAAAAGCCATGACCGGTGCGGGTTCGCTTTCGCTTTTCCTCTGCTTCCTGCAACTGCGCTTTCTCCTCCATGTACATGGAGGCAACTCGTCCGAAATTGTCAATCAGTCCCATTTTTCTCCCTCCGTATCAATGCGGCTCCGCAATGCCTTGCACCCAAACGATGAACAAGTGAATGATGATGAGCGTGGTGACGATAACGGGGAGAATGAACACGTGGATGAAGTACATTCGAGTGACCGTCAGCGGCGTCAATTCTGAGCCCGAGAAGAGCAAGGTGGCGATGTATTTTCCAACCAAGGGGCTTGAGTTGGCCAGGTTGATGCCGATGATGGCCGCACCGTAAGCAAGGCTGTCCCACGGCAGAAGATAGCCGGAGTAGCCAAAGACGATGGTCAGTGCCATGAGCGCAACCCCGATGAGCCAATTCAACTCACGTGGGTTTCGGTATGCACCGGTGAAGTAGACACGGCACATGTGCAAGAAAACGCTGGCCACCATGAAGTGCGTCGTCCAGTGGTGGACGGCACGCAGAATGTAGCCAAAGGGCAACTCGGTCATGATGTACTGCATGCTGGCGTAGGCAGGGGAAGGGTCGCCTTCACCGCCGGGCACGTAGTAGATGCCAAGCACGGTTCCCGTGATAACGAGAATGATGAATGAGAGGAAGGAAATACCACCCAAACAGTACAGAGGATACCAGTACCAGATGATGCGGAGTTTGTATTTCTCAGCGTGAGTCAACGGCATCTGACGGTGCATGTTGTAGTAGGCGCCCTTCGACATGTTCCAGTAATCCTGAAGGCGGAAACGAGTGTCAAGCCACGAAAACACCCAGAGGAAGGAGCGTTCAGCAACCCCCATCTTTCCGGAGGATTCGACCGCTCGCAAAATATCCCTGCGAGGCATTTCTTCGTTCTCCTTGCGCAGCGTGAACGCCACGAGCAGCACGAGGAAGGCGATGAAAAACCACAGAATCCAGAACATCGTCGTCATGTCAACACCTCAATCACAGTATGTGTACCAGTCCACATAGTCAGGCAAGCCTTCGATGACGCCGCCGTTGAGTTGAATCGGGATGATGGGCAAGCCCACAGGAGCAGGTCCACCTGCTCGGCGAATACCCGCGTAGTTGAACGTGGCACCGTTTGAGCGGTTGCGGTTGGTGTTCATCTCAAGCGCCGTTGGGTCAAAGCGAGAAGAGTGGCAGATGCAGAACATCTTGGTGCCACCGTCGTCGCCACCACCGGGTGTCCACGAGTCTTCGGTGAAAGAGTTGGACACCAGTTGCCATCCGGGGATGCAACACAGGTGCGTGCACCGACCAAAGACCATGACGAGGTCGTCAGAGGGCATCAATCGTGGGTCGGCTTCAGCCAAATCTTCGAAGTGGCCGACATACTTGCCGGTTTCATCGTAGCCTTCCATGAATTGGAAGCGAGCCTTGCCGTTGGATTCGGGTGTTCCGGCATACTTGGAGTGAGCGACGTAATTCACGACCACGGGCACGCCGTTCCAAACACCAGCTGCACCGGCGGTCCCGGTTGCTGAACTGGCGGCTTCGGCCTCAAAGTCGGCTTTGGTCATGGGTTGCAAGTGCTTGGCACCGTACCAGGCCTCGTCTTCACGGCCCTTGGCCCAGAACTGCACGGCCAAATCACCGCCACCGCCACCACCTGGCGGCAGAAGAATGGCAGCGAAACCGAGCATGCCAAGCGATGCGGTCAGAACACCGGCAGCGGTGTTGAAACCGTAGCGAAGGAATTGACGACGGTTGATGGAGGTCGTCGAAAGTCCGATGGCGTCCTCGCCGTCGGATGGGGCGGGTTTGAGTTCGTATTCACGTGCCATGTTGCATCACCACTTGTACTCCCGCCAGTCTTTCTGGTGTTCTGGAATGAATTTGTTTTGAGCGTGCTTGACGATGATGGTGTCGGGAAGGATGTACTTCAGGTAGATGATGCCGATCATAATCAGGGTGGTCATCGTCATCGCCAGATGGAACGAGAGTTGTTGTTGGTCCCAGCCGTTGGCCAAGCCGTAAATCATGGAGAAACTCCAGTAGCAAATCCAAAACAAGCCCCATGCGAGGAAGAACATGGTGAGATAGGAAGCACCGGACGGCGCCAAGGAAGCACTGACGATGGTCCCTGG
>JAYYBT010000138.1:0-13372 GCA_036162675.1 Thermoplasmatota archaeon | reverse complement strand
GAGCAATGACGTCTGACACCACGTGTACGGCCGCAATCGAAGACTGGGACGACCCTTCGGGGAGTGACTTCCGGTGCAAATGCGGTAAACCATCGGTGGGTTATGGGTCCTTGTGCGACGCAAGAATGAACGCAAGACAACCACCTTACCGGACAGAACGCCCCGACACCGAGGGTCAGGCCTCGGAGGAAACAGTGAACAAGGCCGTTAGGTGTCGGGGCACAGTTCTTTGAAGCGTCTTTTCTCTCTCTTTTTGGCGATGAACTCAAAGGCCGAAAACCAAACCAGCACCCATGGGAGCACCCCCTCGGTTCCAACTCTGTTTGGTCGGGGGCACCTTTGACCGGCTTCATGCAGGCCATCGTCTGCTCCTTGATGCCGCTTGTCGGGCGGCCGCTCGCGTGGAGGTTCACCTGACCAACGACGCCATGGCAGACCAAAAATCGGTCAACATGCAATCCTTTGAAACGCGTCGCGATGAGGTGTTGAATTGGGTTGCCTCAAATGCACCAACCCGGGTTTCCGTGCACGAGTTAACCGACCAGCACGGGCCCGCCCCCACCCATCCAAAGGCCGATGCTATCGTCGCCACGCCAGAAACAAAGCCCGAATGTGAACGCATCAACGAACGCCGCGTTGAAAACGGTCTCGCTCCATTGCACATCATCGAGGTGGCTCACTTAACCGATATCGCAGGCGACATCATCAGTTCATCCCGTATCCGCAACGGCTTGGTCGATGTGGAGGGTCATCCATGGTTTTCTCCTGCATGGGAGGGCCACGTCTTGCGCATGCATCCACGGGCCGAACCCGAATTGAAAACGCCCATGGGGGTGCTGTACGAGGGCCCTGAAACCGCTCCAGAAGTGGCCATGTTGGCGGCACTGGAAGACATTGACACCTCCCAAACCATCCTCATCGCCGTTGGGGATGTCACGGTCTCAACGCTTTTGGCGCTCGATATCGTTCCAGACCTGGGATTTATCGACGGGCAAACCAAACGCACGGCGTTAGCAGCGGATGAGCAGGTGGATTGTTCAGCCTTTACCCACGTGCTGGAAGCATCCAACCCTGCAGGCGTGCTGACGCCCGAACTTAAGGCGGTCATCGCCCAGGCTGCTCAACTTGAGGAGCCCACCGTGGTGGTGGTCGACGGCGAGGAGGATTTAGCCCCCCTGTACATCCATCTTCATGTTCCGCTCCATGCGGTTGTGTTCTACGGCCAACCCGGCGTTGGTGTGGTGGCTCAACCGAGCAGCCTTGAAACGAAAGCACGTTGTCGTCGTCTCTTGGAATTGTTCGAGGTGGTTTGAATGTCGGGGCCCAAGGTCTCTGTTTCCGTGTGTGTGCGCAACGGCGCTCATTGGATTGAGGGGTGTTTGGAGGCCCTCCTCAACCAAACGTACCCCCACATCGAAATTCTGGTCGTCAACGATGGTTCTGACGACGGTGCAGAAGCGATTCTTTCCCCCTACCACGACCCGGATGGGGAACGAGGTGTTCCCTTGACCGTCCACCATCAGCCCTCCCTTGGTCTGTCGGCCGGCCGCCAGTGGGCCGTTGAGCAAGCCTCCGGTGAATGGGTCGCCATCACGGACATAGACGTCCGTCCTGAACAGGATTGGGTGGCCAACATGGTGGCCAACATCCAGCCGCTTTCCGAAGAAGAGCGGGTTGTGGCTGTCACCGGACGAACCGTGTTTGAGCAGGCCAACGATTTGGTGAGCCGGCTTCGTTCGGTGGAAATCGCAGCCAAGTACCGCGCTCGTCCCCGACGAACCAGTTTGGCCAACGGACCCTGTTCCATGTTTCATCGCGAGGCGTTGATGGAAGTGGGTGGATTTGACCCGAGTTGGTACCACGCTGAGGACATGGAGGTCAGTCTCCGACTCATCCAGGCAGGCGGCACCATCGTCTATGCACGGGATGCTCTGGTGAAACACGTGCCAGAAACGGGCGCAACCCATTTTTTGGCCAAACGGAAGCGAGACGCTCGGGCGCACCTGCGCATT
Source organism: Thermoplasmatota archaeon (assembly GCA_036162675.1). Lineage (GTDB taxonomy): Archaea > Thermoplasmatota > Poseidoniia > Poseidoniales > Poseidoniaceae > Poseidonia. The sequence continues at coordinate 11,360 of JAYYBT010000138.1, read as the reverse complement.
GTTCGCCATCATCCGAAACGACGACGACAAGGACCAGGTTTTGATTTCCTTGGAAGTTCCACGATGGTGCTCTGTCTTTTTCCTCTTTGGCTTGGGATCCTCATCTCGGGTGTCCCATTCGCTTTGGGTTTGTTATCAGGCAGCGTTTCGGTTGACGGTTCTCCTTTTGATCCGTGGGAAGGAAAGGTACTCCTCGTGTCCTTGGGTTTGCTCGTGGTTCACGAGGTGTTTCTCTGGCGTGGACGTCTTGGGGTCGTGAACCGTGAAGTCATGCGTTCAACCCAACATAACAAACTCGTCGCCATGTTTGGCGTGCGATGGTTGACGTTTCGGTGGAGCGTAGCGCTCTGGCACGGCTTGTTGTTGGGTTGTGTTGATGCCCTGCTCGGGCGGAACGGCCACAAGCGTTGAAGCTCGTGCTTCAGTCGATGTTCTCATCACCGGGTGGCACTCTGCTGGCGTGGTTCAAAGCGAATCCAGCTGCCATCAGGGCGATGGTGACCGAATACACGCCGACGTCAATCCAACCTCGGTGGGCGATGCCAAAGTAGAGGTAGAAAGCGAGGCCGAGCAAGAGGCACCAAGCGGCCATCGTGCGTTGGCCACCACCGAGGCTTGGGTCGTTGAGAGCAGGCCACGTGTCGTTGATGAGCAACCCCTTGGTCCAGTCGGCAACGGAGTGGCGTTCGTTCACGATTCGGCTGCCGAGGACGATGAGGCCGATGCAGCCAGCGATGAAGATGGTGTCACCGAGCACTTCGAAATGGAAGCCGTCCTTGGCGTCGCCAAAGGCAGCATTGGTGGCCTCAAAGGTCAACAATCCGCCCCACGAGACACGGTAGGTTGGGTGGGCCATGCTGAACATGTTCAAGGCAGCAAGGACCAAACCCCAGACGCCGAGGAAGACCAAGGCAGATGCATAAACGGGCACTTTGCCGTCAACGGCTTGGCCGGTTTCATCGTCGCTCATGCTCTCGCCGACTGGCGTACTGCATTTAAGCACACCGAACAGAGCAACCCGTCAGGTTCACGGGTTCTTCACAGCGAAGTTTGGTGGTGATAATTGGCGTTGAAAACCACGTGCATTTCTTCCTCGGCGGTTGACATGATGGTTCTCACGTCAACGTTGGCGGGAATGCAGGAGTTGATCTCCTTTGACCGTCCGTAGCGACCCTTGCTCACGGTTCGTGCAGTGACCAAACCGAGCATGTCGAGGTTGGAGATAAGGCCCGAAATCCGGCGTTGGGTCAATGGATTTTGGCGGATGTGCTGGCAAGCCTGGCGGTAGATGTCGTAGACTTGGCCGGTTTGGACGTTGCGAAGACCGTTTTGCTCGTTGAGCAAAATGGAGGCCAAGACGAGCTTCTGCTGGCTTGGGAGGCTGGCGATGACCGGCGTCATCTGGTCGGATTCGATTTGGCTTTGTGCGATGCGAACATGGTTTTGGTTCACCGCATCATCACCGGCTTGTTCGGCTTTTTCCGTTGAGATGCGAAGCAGGTCAAGCGCACACCGTGCATCGCCGTGTTCCTGAGCGGCAAGCGCAGCGCAGAGTTCGATGACACCCGGCCCGATGGCTTCAGCGTCAAGCCCCTCTTGGGCGCGCTGGCGGAGAATGTCTTGGAGTTGCTCAGCATCGTAGGGTCGGAACAGCACATCCAGTTGACCAAGTCGTGAGCGAACCCGTGGGTCAAGGAAGTCGGTGAATTTGAGGTCGTTGGAGATGCCGATGACACAGGCTCGGGCGCTCTTGAGCGAGGAATTCATGTTGGTCAAATTGTAAAGCAGGTCATCACCGGCTTTGCGAACGAGGTGGTCAATTTCGTCGAGGACGATGACAAAGACGCCGCCGCGTCGGTCCATGCGCCGAATGAGTTCGTTGAACACGCGGTCGGTGGGCCATCCGGTGAACGGAATTTCATCCTGCTCAAAATCCTCCAAGAGCGAGTTTCCAATGTGGCTCAACACCCTGTACTGCGTGTCGATTTGGCGGCAATTCACCATGATGGACTCAACCTGACGACCCATGGTTTCGCCTTTGGCACGAAGGTGATGGCAGACGTAATCGGTGACCGCTGTTTTTCCAGCACCGGTAACACCGTAGAGGGTCATGTTACTTGGGATGTGGCCTTTGAGGGCTTCCCAGAGGTTGTAGGAAATCTTCTCAATTTCCTCTTCTCGGTGGGGGAGGCGTTGTGGCCTGAAATTGTGGCGAAGGTGTTCTTTGTTTTTGAAGAGGGTTTTCTGGGAAACAAACTTGTCAAAGATGTTGGTTTCCACGTGAATTCACCTCCTTATTTATACCAAAGACGAGGGAGTCATTTGCCGACTCAACGCCATGTTGCCACTGAGTCCGAGTCCCCCTTATATGCCTGTCCACGAGAAGAAATGGGAGGGCTTGATTTTGGAAGAAGTGGACGCCTCACTTTCGGATATAAAGGTAGGCGAGAAAATGAAAAATGAACACCTTCCAAAATAAAATTCGGCCGGGTGCTGAACTCAGAAATCCCATGATTTCCCGTTCCACTCAATAAGGTCACCGTCGTGGAGTTGCACCACGTGCGAGGGAAAAACTGGCTCGGTGTCTTCGAGGAGTTTTGGGAACGGGCTCTCGTCATCGATGTAGGTGTGGGTGATGCCCAAGGGCGTTGTGCAGCGCTCGGCAAGGGCTGCGATGTCCATGGGTTTGTGGTGGTGGGTTGATGGCACCCAATCGGGGAACCCCATTTCCAACACCGCGAGGTGGGAGCGTTCAATCGCGTCGTAAAGGGTCTCGCAGGGACCTGAGTCTCCGCTGTGCACAAAGGACGCACCGCTCTCGTGTTCAAACCGATAGCCATGGGGTTCCACAGCATCTTCGTGGTGGACTTCAAACCGCTCCCAGCGCCACCCGTCATCCAGTTGTCCCTCGTCATCCATCACCCAGGTGATGTGCTCGAGCATGCTGTCAAGCGAACCGGGAAAGGCCAGCCTGCAGAGGTGGGTCAACCGTTCCTTCACAAACGGCGTGCCAACCACGGTCAAGGGTTGTTGCCCCTCTCGATCCGAGATGTATTTGCGTTCAAGCAGGAGAAAAGGGAATCCAAAGACATGGTCACCGTGAACATGGGTGATGAAGACCGTCCGCAGGCCAGCAACATCGTGGCCTGCGCGGCGAAGCCCAGCCAGGGCCGTGGGGGGCGCGTCGATGATGTTGTGTCCGTCAAAGAGCGCAAAGGAATGGTGGCGCCCGTGCGGGAGGAAGGCGTTGCCCGTTCCCAACATCTCAATGCGGTGGGCCATGCTGTGGGGACCGCACGGTGCTTCTTCTTCTCATCGGTTGCGAGCATTGGTGCGGGGATGTGAAGCAACACCAACCATGATATAGCGACCTTGAGTGCGAAAATCATCCCCCGTGGGACGAGGTGAGGAGATGGCTGACTGGTCCGCAAAAAACCCCTACATGACACAAATCACAGAGAACTACATTCTCAACGGTGAGGGCTCGCGCAAGGAAACTCGACACATCGTGTTCGCTCTGGGTGACTCAGGCATGGATTACAAGGTCGGAGATGCCCTCGGCGTTCTCGCAGAAAACCCCCCTCACATCGTTGAGGAACTCCTTGAAGTCCAAGGCTGGGACAGGGACGCCACCGTTACCACGCACAACGGCGAGCGCTCCCTCTACGATGCCCTGAAGAAGGATTTCGAGGTCCACATGGCGAACAAAAAATTCGTTCAATCCCTTGCTGAAAAAGTGGTCTCCAGCGGCATGAACATCTCGATGAGCATCGTCTCGCGAACCCGAAACGAGACCTCGTGGTCGGCTTCAGACGATGAGCAAACACCCCCTTCCCTTCGCCCTTCGGTCCCATCCGACGACCCAGCAGCCCAAGTTGAAGCCATCACGGTGGACACCAAGGCCATCGAAGACTATCTTTGGACACGTGATTATGTTGACATCATGCGCGAGTTTGAAGTCAAGTACACCCCTGAGGAATTCCTTGAATTGGCCGACCGGCTGAAGCCCCGCCTCTACTCCATTGCGTCCTCTCACGATGCCCATCCCGGTTTCGTGGAATTGACCGTCGGTATCGTCCGCTTCGAATACAACGGGCGTGCCCGTGGTGGGTTGTGCACGCAGTTCATGGCCGATGAAATCGACACGTCCGGGGCACCCATCGGTGTGTTCATGTCGCCAACGAAGTCGTTCATTCTCCCAGAAGATAAGGACACGGACATCATCATGGTCGGTCCGGGCACGGGTATTGCGCCGTTCCGAGCCTTCATGGAACAGCGTGTTCACGACGGTGGTTCAGGCAAGAACTGGTTGTTCTTTGGCGACCAATCCGAGAAAACCGAGTTCTATTACAAGGACGAAATTGAAGGATGGATTGACGAAGGCCACCTTTGGCGCTTCACCACCGCGTGGTCCCGAGACCAAGAAGAGAAAATCTACGTTCAACACCGACTCAAGGAGCACGGCGCAGAGGTGTGGGAATGGTTTGAGCGCGGTGCGTACTTCTACATCTGCGGCGACAAGCAATACATGGCCAAAGACGTTCACCGCGCCTTGATTCAAATCGCCATCGACCACGGTGGCATGTCCGAAGAGGACGCCACGCACTTCATCGAGAAGACGATGATGCGTGAAGAGAAGCGCTACCTTCGTGACGTGTACTGATTACTCCATTGGCAGCGGGACGCTCATCACCGGCAGTCCAGCCTCGTTGGCCATCGCTTCCATGTGCTTGGTCCAGACCGATTGAGGTCCAGGAAACGCCAGCATGTGTGTTGCGTGCTTCATCATCCGGTCGCCCAAATCGGCGACGGCTTCGGAACGTCCGGAATCTTCGGCACTGTTCGGACGCGGTGCGTCCCAAGCCTCCGTGAACACGGCGACGGGGATGTTGTTGTTGTCGGCCCATCGTTCAGCAAGATAGTCAACACCGCTGGCTCCTCCCAGAATAATGACATCGGGGTAACCGTTGTATTTGCACCACATGTTCATCTCGTCTTCAAAGAAACTGAAATCGTAGAATTTCGAGTTCCCACAGACGATCAAATTGATGATTTTTCCGTCTTTATTGAGGTCCTTTCCTGCAAGGGCCTCCAACACTTCGCTCCCGGTTGACGTCGTTCCGCTCATGTTAGCCCATGGAGGTGTCTTGGTATGAAGGTTCGCTGAAAAAGTCAGTAAAATTGCCGATTTCCGGAACAAAAGACCGTCAATATGTCTAAAATTCGGAGGCCCCTGCAGGTTATTCTGCAGACTTCACACATCACGACGAAGCAATAAAACCACATCCTACACAGCCGAAGGTATGGACGAGGCATCGATTGGGTTCAAGGCCCGATTGATTTCCATGCTCCTCCGTCTTGTGACCTTAGGGTTGATCGCCGTCGCCGTCATGATTTCAACCGAGGGCATTTTCATCGTGATTCTGTTATTTGTGCTCGTGGTACCCTTTGAGAAATTGTTTCCTCGTCATCGAGGCCAAAAGGTAAGGCGCCCCCATTTGGATACCGATGTGGGCTACGCCCTCGCCTCACCGCTCATGGGTCTGCTGACGGGTTTTGTGGCCATCGTCATCGGTCTGCTCAGCCTCGCCTGGATCCCCGGTCTCCTTCTCGCCCCGTACATTGCGAAAATTCCCGAGGCCTACATGCCCGTGGTTGGGTTCCTGCTGTTCGATGCGCTGGTGTACTGGACGCACCGCTTCTATCACGAAATACCGGTGTTGTGGAAGTTCCATGCCATCCACCATTCAACCGAGCATCTGGACTGGGCCAGTGGGTTTCGGGCTCATCCTCTGGACGGAACCATTCTCGCTCCTGCGTTCGTGTTCCTCGTCACTGCCGGCTTTTCCTTCGAACTGACCGGGGCCCTTGCAGCGGCTCAAATCATCTTGGGGTTGTTCCTCCATGCGAACGTGAGGTGGCGTCTCAAGTGGTTGCACCGTCTCATCATCACGCCCGAATTCCACCATTGGCATCACACCAATGAACGGGATGCGATTTGGACGAATTACTCCACCTTTCTTCCCTTGTGGGACCAACTGTTTGGGACCTACTTCATGCCAAAGGACAGGCGACCGCAGTCCTATGGGGTCAACGAACCCATCCCCGATGGCATTCTTCGTCAATTGCGTCACCCGTTCAAGGGATGGCGAAACCCGTTGTGGTACGTGCTTCATCCGTTCCAGTCCATCAGGAGGTCGTTGAGGTTCACGAGAGGCATCCTCCGTTCGATGCGGATGTCCATGTTTCGGCGCAGAGGGACAAAGCCGTGGGATGTCTATCCCCCAGAAGAAGCATCGACCGTTCAGTGAGGCAGGGTGTCCAACGGGCGGCAGGTTGCAGAAAATTGTCCTTGTTGGACCGCTTTGCTCATAGATTGCTTCGGACGCCACCAAGTCATGGGCTTCAAGCGCGTGCTGATTGCCAACCGTGGCGAAATCGCTCTCCGTATCCTGCGAACCCTTCGCGATATGGGCATTGAGGCGGCCATCATCCACGGCCGAGAAGACCGACTCTCGCTGCCGGTTCAGATGGCGGACATCGCTTATCCGAACTACCGAACCAACCCACTCGATTCCTACCTTGACATTGAGGCGGTGGTGCAAGCGGCCAAGGAACTCGAGTGCGATGCGGTTCACCCAGGTTATGGATTCCTTGCCGAAAACGCTGCCTTTGTGGCCCGTCTTGAGGAGGAAGGCATCACCTTCATCGGACCAGCTTCCGGTGTCATCACCTTGCTGGGGGACAAAATTGAGGCGAGAGCAGCGATGGAGGCTGCTGGCCTTCCAACAGCCAAAGGCTCGTCAGAGCCCATCGCCAGCGCCGATGTCGCCAGTGCGCTCGCCGATGAAATCGGCTACCCAGTCATCATCAAAGCTGCAGCAGGCGGCGGTGGCATCGGTATGCAAATCGTTGAGCAAGCCGACCAGTTCGAGAGCGCCCTCAAGCTCTGTCAGTCCCGAGCCAAGTCCGCTTTTGGTGATGAGCGTGTCTTCGTTGAGAAGTACATCCAAGGAGCACAGCACGTGGAATTCCAAGTGCTGGCCGATGGAAAAAACGCCATTCACTTCGGTGAACGATTCTGTTCCATTCAACGTCGCCACCAAAAACTCGTTGAGGAAGGCCCATGGTTGACCGATGAAAAGCGTGCTGAAATCGGTGCACTTGTCTGCAAGGGCGCTGAAGCGGTGGGCTACAAGGGCCTTGCAACCTTTGAATTCCTACGAGACGCCAACGGCGATTTCTACTTCCTCGAGGTGAACCCTCGCGTCCAAGTTGAGCACACCGTCACCGAACTCATCACCGGCCACAACCTCGTCGAACTCGGCATTCGTGTCGCTCAAGGCGAAGCCCTTCCGCTGAAGCAAGAGGACATCACGTGGCGAGGCCACTCAATTCAGTGCCGCTTGAACGCCGAGGACCCGCGTGAATTTGTTCCAAGCCCGGGTCGCTTGTGGGAATGTCATTTCCCGAGCGGTTTCGGCATTCGCTGCGATACACACGCCCACCCAGGCTATGAAATGCCGGGATGTTTCGACTCCTTGTTGGCGAAACTCTTGGTCTGGGGACGAGACCGTGAAGACGCGATTCGTCGAATGAAGACGGCGCTGGATGAAACGATGATCACGGGTGTGGAACACTTGATCCCCCTTCATCGTCGCATCATGGACGAGAAGGATTTCAACAACGGCGACATCACGATTCAGTACATCGACATGCACCAAGAATTGCTTGGTTGAGGAGGCGGTCAGCGTGTCAGTCCTTATCGTCGGTAGCATCGCTTACGATTCCGTTGCTTCCCCCGAAGGTTCCGTGGAACGGGCGCTGGGGGGTTCAGCCACCTACGGCGGCTTATCCTGCCGTTTTTTGCAGCAGCACATGACAGGTCGAGAAACCGGTCTTGTGGGCGTGGTTGGGAATGATTTTGCTGATGAAGACCGAAAAATTCTGGCCGATGCAGGCCTTGACCTCGAAGGCCTCGAAACGGCCGAGGGTGAAACGTTCCGATGGGAGGGCGCCTACCACGGCGCCATGGCGGAAGCCGAAACAAAAGCGACCTACCTGAACGTGTTTGAGCACTTTCAGCCCTCGGTTCCAGAAACTTGGCAACAGCCCAACGTGGTGTTCTGCGCCAACCTCCACCCCGCACTTCAAAACAGCGTCCTCGAACAGACCACGGCCGGGCGGATGACGATGCTTGATTCGATGAACCTGTGGATCACGATTGCCAAACCCGCCCTCCTTGAGGTCATGCAGGCCGTGGATTTGATCATCATCAACGATGGCGAAGCCCGGATGCTATCGGGGGATGAAAACTTGGTCCGTGCCATGCACGCACTGGCGGAGGAAACGAACACACGCACGCTCATCGTCAAGCGCGGTGAACACGGTGTCCTTGCGCTTCATGAAGGCGCCCTTCTCGCTCTTCCTGCCGTTCCAACAGCACATGTGGTGGACCCCACAGGTTGCGGCGATACCTTCGCTGGGGCTTTGGCTGCTCACTTGGCCTCGGGCTCGGGGCCGCTTTCGTTGGATGAACTCCGAACAGGTTTGATGATGGCCACGGTCATGGCGAGTTTCACGCTTGAAGCGTTTGGAACCACGGCGCTGCGCAGCCTTGAAGGGTCATCGTTTGACCAACGCATGGCGGATTATCGGTCCATGTTGGGTTTGTGAATCAATCCTCATCGAGGCGAGGGACGTTCACGTTTTCTTCTTCGTTGCTGCTGGATAAGAGGTCCGAAAAGGACATCGTTTCAAGGGCCCCTTCCTCCGACTGGCGGAGTTCGTTTGCCACAGCGAGCAGTTGCTCAGAACGTCGATTGAGTCGGTCCGCTTCTTCCGCAGCCATCACGCCTCCTTGTTCTTCGGAGAGGGAATCATGAACGCGAGCGTTGCTTTCGCTTGCTGCGGCGGCCGCTTGGGCGCGAAGTGCGCCTGAAGTTTCCGTGGTCGCCATCGGTCGCGGTCCGTTGACCGCACGGTCCAACCATTCGTTGGAGTTCGCTCGAATCCGATTCAAAATTCCGCCCGTTCGGGGTTGTCGTGGACGAAGGCTCCGGGTTCGTCGAGGATGGAATGAGGAGTCTTCGATGGATGCTTGCTCCTTGGGCTTGAGCAAGGTTTCCCGCTGGGGAACGGGGGCCAAGGTGGGCTCTTCCGGTTCGGGCTCTGGCTCGATGACGGCATCGATGGCATCAAACAACTCGCCGTCCAATTCCAGCGCCTCAGGCTCGTCCTCTACCACGTCGTCTCGGTTGGCTCCTGGGATGTGAGCGCCGTGTTGGTTGTACCATGAGGGCAGGAATCTCTGTGGTTGTCCGTGGGTTCCTTGGTGCATGGGGGGCGTCTGTTCGGGCACGAGCACGGGGTGAAGCAACGGTGCAGGGCGGTGGTCGGGAGGATAATCAACGGGTTGGGCGGGAAGGGATACGGGTTGGAAACTCTGAATGAAGCCCACCATCGGAGGGGCAGGTTGGGGTTCGGGCTCGTGGGTTGGCATCCACTCCGGCGTTGGTTGGGCCTGGTCGGCCATCATCGCTTGGTCTTCTCCCTCGGCGAGGAAGTGGTTCACCGCTTGAGGAACTTCAAGCACGTTGGGCAAAATGGGGGCCGGGAGCACCTCAGCATTGTGCCAGCCGCCGTCGAGTTCCGTTTCGAGGGCTTTGAGTTTGGCTCGAACCTCAGCCATGGTCTTGTTGTTGGCGAGGTGGTTGAACATGAAACTGAGTCGATTCAGTGAGCGTTCATGGCCAAACAAGACATGGGTGTCGCCGGAGGATGTTTGGATGGTCAATGTGGGTTTCTTGGTGAGGAAGCGAGCCGCAATCAGCCCGACGCCGGCTCCGATGAACGCCATCTTGTAAGCGGAGGGGACCATCACTCGGTAGCCAATCCAAATGAACGCCATGCCCAAGAAGATGAGCCAGGTTGGGACCAAATCGCTGGAATGATGTTTCATCGTGGTGATGGCGTTCAGTCGCATGTCAACGGTTGCGTTGCGCTTGCCCTCAATGCTCAGCATGCGCTCATCCAAGGTGATTTTCACCCGTTCCGATGGTTCTGCCAACCGGAGGGACAGGAAGGTTTCCTTGTCCGTCTCGCTGGTTGGTGCAGTCCCCTGCCCAATCTCGCGCATCCCATGTCCGAGCGGGGTGTGAGGGGTTATCAAACCACCGCAGGAGGTTTGAGTTGACCAGTGCAAAACCGACGGTTGCCGTTATCGCCGTCAATCATCGATGGCTATGACCACCGCAGAGCCCATGATACGGGGTTTGGAATCCAACTGGGCAATAAGGACGGCAGGAGGGTTGTCCTTCCTGATGAAGAGCGGATGTTCCCATTCCACCGTGAGCTTGCTACCCTCCACGCTCTGCACTCGGCCGACGACGAATTGGAGGTCAACGCTGGCGTGGATGACATCGCCGGTAGCCAGTACTCGCTTTTGGAAGGGTGAGGTTGTCAGGTCAACGGTGGACCGCCCGTGCTGGTCAAGCGCCATCGGGGTGGAGATGTTCGCCCGCTTGTCCTCAACGGGTGGATGGACGATGATGGTGTTACCCGTGAGGTGTTCTTCCTTGGCGTTGCGCAAGGCGAGGCCAACACGGTCACCTGCGGTGGCGACCTCAACATCGTCGTCCATGACCTGGAGCGATTTGGCGTTCCCCGTCCCGTTGGCCGGCAGGAGCAGCACCTCGTCGTGCACGTTGACACGGCCCGATTGGACGTAGCCGATAGCGACCAGGCCGATGCCTTTGACGTTGAAGTATTGGTCGACAGGCAAGACCAACGGCGCATTGGCGTTGGCTTCCAAGACGCTTTGGATGCCGTCCATCAAGGCGTACATGCGCTCTCGAAGATGGACCCCGTCGTTGGTCTCAAAGGTCCACGAACCCAATCCTGCTTGCTTGAACAGCATCTTGACTTGGTCTTCGTCAACCCATCCGCCATCAGCGGGGTTGATCACGGCGAGGCCCCTCTCAATGCCGGCACTGGCAAACGCCACCAAGGCCTCGCCCAGAACAGCGTCCACCGCAGTGACTTCGATGATGCCCGCTTGCGATGTGGAAAGTGCGTTAAGAAAAGGCGGAAGGCGCTCGGGGAATTTCGCGGGACGAATCAGCGAGAGAATCCTCGCCCCGTCGGGACCGTTTTCCTTGTGAACATAGGTGTGAACGTCCCTTTGGTCGGCCGGTTTGGCAATGCTACGGGCCAGTTCGTCTGAGGCGATGACGGCGATGTTCAACACGACCATGCAGCGGCCAGTTGGCTAGGCTTGAAGAATCAATGGGTGGTCAAGCGTCCCGCTTTGCCTTCTGAGCAAGCATGTTGTCTCGGATGGCTTTGGCCTTGGCCCACTC
>JAYYBT010000137.1:0-6804 GCA_036162675.1 Thermoplasmatota archaeon | reverse complement strand
GGAACTCGAGGGGACCATTGCGGCTGTTGAATCTCAGCCCGAGGGGTTGACGTTGCACCGACAAATGGGTGGGGTTTTGATTGAAGTGGCCGACAAAGAAGCCCTTTTGGGTGAATTGCGTGAGACCCTTGAATCCCTCAGTGTCCATCTTGAGCGCTTTACCGAGCGTGAGAAGCAATTGATTCAGACCTACGATGAACTCAAGCAATCGCTCCAAGGTGCACAAGAATGACCGCCTCCGACGAATCATTGTCCGAGGAACTTCTTCGGCTTCATGATTGGTTAACAACAGCCACAACCAACGGGCCGGTCGCCGTGATCACGGGAAAGAACGGCGACATGGACACCATTGGTTCGGCCGTCGCTCTTGCTGCTAGCCATCCAAACTTGATGGCGGCCGGCCTCCATGTTGGTCGTGTTGCGCAACGCATGATTGAGCGGCATAACGCACCGTATCGGGTGTTGAAATCCACCAACACGGGTTGGCCCAAACAACTGGCAGGCCTTGTCGTCGTCGATGCTGCTGCACCCGACCAGACCGGCCTTGTTTTGCCTGATGTACCTCTGTGTATCATCGACCATCACGCCACTGATGGATGGTCGCTGGGCGATGCAGATTTGAGCCTCAAATGGGATGTTCGTTCCACAACTGAAGTGGTTGGTCGCTACCTTTTGGCTCACGCACCTCACGCTCTCACGTCTCCAGTGTGTGAATTTCTCCTCGCAGGATTGGTGACCGATACGGGTCGTTTCCGGCATGCGGATGCGGGCTCATTCTCTACGGCATCGATGTTGATTGAACGCGGCGGCTTGGATTACCAGCACTTCATTCAGGAGATGGAAGACACCACCATGACGCCGAGCGACCGCGGAGCCGTCCTTCGGGGGCTTCAGCGGGCCGACACCACGGAGGCCGGTCCCTGGACTGTGCTCAGAACCACCGCAGGTACACTCGAAGGCAAGGTCGCATCCATGTTGAATGGCTTAGGCGCTGACGCAGTGGTTGTCACTCGTCATCGCAACGGCAGTACCCGCCTCACCGTGCGAGCCCCGCGTTCAAGCGTGATAGCCGGACTTCACATGGGTGAAATCATGAACATCATGGCACAATCGATTGGCGGCGAGGGCGGTGGACACGACGGTGCTGCGGGATGGACCGGAGATGTGGATCCGATTGAAGCAGAAACGGCCTTTATCGATGCCGTTGCCCGAACACCACGACGGGAGGTGAATTCATGACGACGATTGAAACACCGCAAGGCCCTGGCGTTTTCATTTCACGCTGGCGCAATGAAGGCCCCGTAGGGAGTGATGTCCTCGCAAAGTGGAAGGAAGAACTTGAGTGGCCTTCCTGGCTCTCACTTGCAGAAGCCGCCCTCTTCATGGATGCTCCCGAATTGCTGGAGGCGATGGAACCACACCTCTCGAAAGGCGAACAGGCCGTTCTGGGTTTGGTTCGTCGACGATGGTTGGGCGACACGCACTTGGATGAAGCGATAGAGTCAGCCCTTGAAGTGGTTCGCACCCCTGAATCCCGAGATTTAGCCCTTGAAGGCCGTCTGCGAATGGAACGAGGTCTCGCTCGTTTTGAAGCAGGCGACACGGAGGGGGCTGAAGAGGATTTGACGTGGGCAGAAACACGCTTGAAATCGGTGGCTAAAGCCAGTCGAGACCACGACCTTTCTCTCCTCAACAAGGCAGCCTACCACATGGCTCAAGGAGAGGCCTTGATGGCGCTTCAGGTGTACGGTGATATCTCAAGAAAAGCAGGCCATGCCCATGAAACGATCGCCATTTCCCGTCTCGGTGCGAGTCGCATCCGACAGGCGCTTGGGCATCTCTTTGACGCTGGGCGGCATGCCTGGAACGCACACAAACATGCCATGCTCGCAGCCCAAACGCAGATGGCGATTGAGGCCGGCTCCCTCTTCTTGGACCTCGCTATCGGCCACCAATCGGAGGATGCCCAGCCCATGCATGTTCAAGTTGAGAACGCCCGTCCCTTGGACCTTGAAGAAGAGCCTCCTGTGCTGGCCGTTCATCCCGATGACATCAACGGTGTGTTTGAATGGTGTTGCGAACATCTTCAACCGGGCTGGGGTGGTCCTGAACGTCCGGACGTACGAGCCATGTTGACGTTGGCTCACCGGCTTGAGCGAATGGAGGCCTTTGCTTCCTTGATGAGTCAACCAGAAGTTGTGGACGACCCGATGCTGGCAGCGGTGGCCCAAGCCTGCGCTTCTACGCCCGAGGAAACAGCGGCATGGGGTCAGCGTTTGGCCGAATTGGCGATGCCGTGAGTCAAGACGAAAAATGCCGTGCGAGGTCCTCGAATTCCTCAACCGTCCATGCCTTGACAGGCGGTACATCCTTCCACCATTTCACAGACGAGACCTTCTCATCGTTTACCTGCCAGTTTCCTGCGGATTCTGCTGAGACGACAACATGCGCCACCCAACCTTTGGGATAGTAGGTTTTGTTCCATGAAACAAAAGTGCAATCCAATCCAGTTTCTTCCCGCACTTCCCGAATCAACGCTTCCTCTGGACCTTCATCTTCCTCAAGATGGCCACCAGGAATCTCCCATCCTCGTTCGGGATGTTCTACAAACAAGACTTCACCCCCTTCGCCCATCGGCGTAAGGGCTTGACCTTCCCGTGTCACCCATGCCAAGACGAAGATTGGTGAGTTGCTCATGCCTCACACCATTTGAGATTGGATTTGAGCCAACCACTCTTCGGCCCAACCTTCACCCGATGCCAAGAGGCGACGAGCGAGGAAGAACGCAGCCTGGAAGTCACCCTGCTCCATGAGGTTGGCCAGTTTTGCCTCGTCGGGATGCGCTGGGCTCTCCTCGCTGTCTTCTTCAGCGGGCTCGATGGGCTCGGGCGGGGTTGAGATTCGTTCTGTTAGCGATTGCATGCCGTCGAGGAAGGCCTTACGATGGTCGATGGACGGGCCCGACCACGGCTTCTTCTCCTCTCCATCCATGTTGCCTTTCAGACGCTCGAGGAACCTGTCTCGTTCCTTGAGGTGCGGGCGCAATTGTTGGACTTGGTCATAGCACGACCAAGCCTCATCAATTTCGTTTCGACGTTCATGAAGACGCCCCATCTCAAGCCACAACTCGTGGTTGATGGGACGGTGGGCCAGCAGGTGCTTGGCCAATTCAATGAAGACCTCCTCATGGCCTGCCGAGCGCATCCGTTCCAAGCGACGACCAAAGACGATGTTAGCTCGCTGATCTCGGAAATCAAGGCGCCGGCAACGCTCGGCGAATTCGTTGATTCCCTCGTCGCCTTCGGTTGTGGAAAGGCGCTCCCACCAAGCATCGGGGTCGAGGGCGTCCCGGGCGAAAGCCGCTTCCAAGAGTTCTCGCCCCACGCTGAGGTAATCAATACCACTGAGTTGGTCGAGATTTTCGGGGTCCCTTCCGAGGATGATGAACACATCTTCCAAAACAGCGTGAAGGCCTTCAGCGTCCTCGTTGAGGACTTTGAGTTCGGCAAGGTACCTCCAATTACGTTCATCTGTGAAATCGTGGAGAATGGCTTGACGTGCGTTTTGTTCCGCCCACGCCATGTTTTCTGCTGCACGTGCAGGGTCTGCCTTTGCCAATTTTGCAAATTTTTGAGCCGTCGAACGGTATCGGTTACCCAAGTTTCTGCGAGGATGTTGCAGGAGGTCTTGGCTTTCAGACATTCAACGACCTCACTGCACGGACATGAACCCATCTCGGTTCACACCAAATTCGATGGTGGCATCGTAACCGATTTTGGACGTTCGCCCGTTTTCATATCGTGATGGGTCAAGGGAACTTCCTCGCTGGTCACTGAGAATCAAGGTGTCCTTGTCGGGTTGCCAACGGGTCATCATGGCCCATTCCACACGAACGGGGTCGGTGATGTCGATGTCCTCGTCAACAACGGTGACGATTTTCATGCTCTTATGCCCGTCAAAGGCAGCCTTGATGGCTTTCATGCCGTCATCTGCGTTTTTCTTGCGAATTTTCAGCACGGCCCCCAACCAACCGCATCCACCTTCGGTCATGTGGACGTCAAGGCATTCAACCACTTCGTTCACAGCTGCTTTGATGGTCGGGGCCCGTGGAAGACCCATCAGTGTCTTGTGTTCGGCCTCGCCGGGGATTAGAGCGTGGAAGATCGGATCATTTCGGTGAACAAGCCCGTCGACTTCAATGACGGGCTCTTGGCGAACATCATCGACCGTGCCTGTGATGTCCACATAGGGTCCCTCATCATCGTTTTCCAGCGTGACTCTTCCCCACCAAACGTATTCGGCATCGGCTGGAACATGAACGCCGTTGGGAAGTTCCACCAGTTGAAGTGAACTTCCGTAGAGTTTCTCGTGGAGAGCGGCGGCGATGGTCAACTCGTCGATGTTTTCGTTGAACGACATTGCAGCAGCGAGCAATACCACGGGGTCGGGTGCATTCACAACAGCGATGTTGACCTCCCGACCTTCCTCTCTTGCGTTCATCACCATGGTGCGAAGGTGTCGAGGAACCAGACGCACGACCAGGTGGTTTGCATCTCGGAGGAACTGGCGGTGGAACGAGACGTTCCGAATGCCGTTGTCTTGCGCGATGATGATGCTGGCCGACGAGTACCGTCCACGGTCTTGAGGCCAGTGATGGGGAATTGGAAGTCGGCGAAGGTCAACTTCAGCAACGGTGTTCTCGAAGCAAGCAGCCTCGTCTTCTGACACCAACTCGGGCGTGGAGGGGTTGCTCATCGCCCAACCGAGCGTGTCGATGTAAGCCTCGGGTTCAATGCCGATGGCAGCGCAAAGTCGGTCACGGGTCAACATGTTGATGGCTGCCCGATGGCCGGGGGATTCTGGAATGTTATCAAACACGGTCATGGCGTGACCTGAGGCTTGTGAGTGGTGGAGCATCTCATGAACAAGGCTCACCTCGGCACTTTCCACCGTTGCAGCACCCAAATGGTCTCGGAAGGCCATGCCCCTTCCACAGGGAGGCGTTGTTTGAATGTTATTCATGCATGATGAGGCGTTCCAACGATTGCTCCTAATCAAATGACGCCGCCGTAGATTGGGTGGGTCAAAGGGATTTGATTAAATAGGGGCGGCAAGTCGGCGAAATGCTTCAATGAGGTGACCATGATGGGCAGAGGACTCTTCGCAGGTGCAAAGATGGCCAAGGACCGACAAAAATTCCGTTGGTCGGACCGTCGATACAAGAAGCGCATGCTCAAGTCCCGCGCCAAGCACGACCCGCTTGCTGGTTCCACCCAAGCCAAGGGTATCGTTGTGGAAAAGGTCGGTATTGAAGCCAAGCAGCCCAACTCCGGAATTCGCAAGGCTGTCAAAATCTCCCTCATCAAAAACGGCAACAAATTGACTGCTTTCGCCCCGGGCGACGGCGCAATCAACTTCATTGACGAGCACGACGAGGTCATGGTCGAAGGTATCGGTGGCCGCATGGGTCGTTCGTACGGAGACATTCCCGGCGTTCGCTACAAGGTCATCCAGGTGAACGGCGTTTCCCTTGATGAAATGGTCCGAGGCCGAAAGGAGAAGCCAGTCCGCTGAGGTGATGATGATGAGCGATGCAGATTCAGACGTTGTTGAAGCCAAGCCAATTGCCGGCATCGGTACCAAAGTGTTCGGAAAGTGGGACGCTTCCGAAGTCACCTGCCGAGACCCTGGTCTTGCTCCTTACATCAATTTGACAACCGTCGGTGTGCCCCACACCGGAGGCCGCCATGCCAACGCTTGGTTTGGAAAGGCCAAGCTTTCTGTCGTTGAGCGCTACATCAACAAGCTCATGCGAACCGGTGCCTACACCGGTAAGAAAATGGGTGCCATGAAGGCCTTCGAAGGCGCTCTTGACCAAATCGCCGAGCGCTCTGGAAACAACCCGCTTCAGGTCTTTGTTGACGCTATTTGCTCCGCTGCTCCTATGGAAGAAATTACCCGAATCAAATTCGGTGCGGTGTCTCAGCCAAAGGCTGTTGATTCCTCTCCTTCACGTCGTCTTGATGTTGCGTTGGCCAACCTCGCCAAGGGCGCACAGCAAGGAACACACAAATCCAAGCGAACGCTTCAGAACTGCATCATCAACGAATTGACGAAGGCCAGTGAGGGCGATGTCACTTCCTATGCCGTCGGCAAGAAGGAAGAATTGGAGCGCATCGCTGCCTCTGCACGCTGATCAGGCTGGTTTTTCACATCGGTCCTTGTGCAGAATGTTGATGGCCTTCGGGCTTTGCATGTTTGATACATGGGGAAATCCGTTTTTGTCAAGTTCGTCTCCGATCCCGCCATTGACCGAATGAAGGCCATTGTTGGTTTGGCTTGCGCCGCCAGGGCCGTTGAGGACGGGCACGAGGTCAGTGTGTTCTTCGCTGCCGCTGGGGTCCGGTTTCTTGATGCCGCTTTTTTGGAGGACCTCGAAGCGGAGATGGGTCCGGAATCAACCATGATTCACGGATTCATGGATGCCCTGCTTGCAGGTGCTGACTTGCACTGTTCTTTCGGATCTGTCAAGGCGGTCTTAGGCCACGCAGAAGGCGACGGAGCGCTCTATGTTCCCGATGAACAAATTGCATGGAGCGGACCCCCGGGTGTCATCGCTCTCGCCACGGCTTCCGACGTCCAACTCATGTACTGAGCCTTCGCTCTCCTGCGAGGCACTTAAGAACCCCTTTTCAGTGGGCGAAGCAACGAGAACACGGTGGTAACCATGGGACGCAAAGAAGACAACATCAAGAAGGCCACAGAAGTCATGCACGTTCTTCCTCAAATCAGGAACTTGTGCAT
>JAYYBT010000136.1:0-4146 GCA_036162675.1 Thermoplasmatota archaeon | reverse complement strand
AAAGACACCGTCCGCTTGAGCGACGATTTCTTTCACATCGGCGCTGATGACCACCACCTTCGGGTTGGCAAACAGCGCTTCAATCGTCTCCACGGCCTGCCAATAACTCAGCCCACCCGGAACCGGTGTGCCCGTGGCGGGAACCAATGCACCGTCAAGACCATCGATGTCGAGCGTGAGATGAACCGGGCCAGAAAGCGAACGGAGTTCCCCAAGCCATGCTTTCCATGCCTCGCCACCGCTGTGGGGGTGCTGCGTCTGTTTTGCGAACGAGGTCGTGATGCGATTGTCGGTGTTGATGCGGACGAGTTCCTCTTCGCAGTAGGCACGAACACCGGCTTGAAGCAGGCGGCCAGCCCCGACGTCAAGGCTTCGTGAGGCGGCACAAGCATGGGAAAAAATCTCGCCATCCAGCGAAGAGCGAAGGTCG
Organism: Thermoplasmatota archaeon; assembly: GCA_036162675.1. GTDB lineage: Archaea > Thermoplasmatota > Poseidoniia > Poseidoniales > Poseidoniaceae > Poseidonia. The sequence goes on along the minus strand of JAYYBT010000136.1, from coordinate 3,716 downwards.
GCGTGAGCATCGAGTTGAACGATGGTCAGATTTTCCAGGTCGCCCTCCACGGCCGGGTGGTGCCTTGCAGCGTGAATCAGCGGCGGGAGGATGCCGTGCTCACCTCCCAAAAACAACGGGAAGAGATTCCCTGAGTAAAACGACCGAGCGTGGGCAGCCATCTCATCGAGTTGGCCACGCAAAGTTGGTGCTCGGCCTTCCCAAACCGTTTCGGTGCTGATGACACAGCCCGCGGGGAGGTCCTTTCCAAGCCGATCGTCAAAGAGTTCCACTTGTGCGCTTGCATCAAGACAGGCTTGGGGGCCATCGCAGGCCCCTGTTCCGTAGGACGTTGTCAACTCGTAAGCAAGGGGGACGACGGCGATATCGGTGGGCCCGCTGGCCTTTGGAAGGCCAAGAAACGCCCCTTCCTCAAAGTCCACTGACATGCATTTTGCGGGTTGGCGCCCCCTTCATCATCCTACCGATGAAAATGAACCCCGATTTCGTACGCCAAAGTGCCGGTTTCAAGAAAAAGCATGGAACACTTAATATGGGTCGGTGACCAATAAAATATAGCAACGGGGACCGAAAACAGCCGGTTTCCGCCTGCATGGAGGGGAAAAGATGGGAATGACACTCGCAGAATTGACCAAAGCGATTCAACAACACATCGATTTGGACATGGATACCGAAGTCGCACAAGGCATGGCAGAACACGCCTTGGGTTTCTTTGGATTCTACAATCGCATCATCGATAACGCACTTGAACCAACCGACCGCAACCTGTTTTACATGTTCCAAGATTACGATCTGCTCACCACCGAGTCAGAAGAAACCACGCTCTGGGACGGTCGAGAATGGCGCATTCACTACTGGAAGTTCAAGCCCGATCTCCGAGAACGAGTGGAAGCCTACATGCAGCGCAATCTCCAGGAAGACGAAATCGACCCCTTCGCCGACATTTACGCCACGGACGGGCCCAGCATTTGGACCAGAGAAGGTGAGAAGGTCGCCAACCCGAACGCTTTCACCTCCGACTGGTGAAGCGTCGCCAATGCAAGCGTTTTTGATTTGCATCCACGAGGGGAAACCATGCGCGTAGCGGTTGGGCTGGTCCTCTGCATGCTGATGGCGTGCATTCCTGCGGCTTCGGCTCAATTTGACCCCGAGCAACTCTACGCTTGGCCAGGCGACCCTGTCGACAGCCACGTCCACATGACCTGGGCGGCACTGACCATGGAGGTCAACGAGTGGGCCGATGATTACCCCGAAATCGTTGACTTGACCAGCGCCGGAGAATCTGAACTCGGCAAGACCCTGTGGGTGGTTCGGCTGTCCGACTGGTCGATGGACACCAAACCGAACGGTTCAGCCAAGGAAATCATCTACATCGACGGCGGTCATCACGGCAACGAATACTTGGGCACAGCACTCGCTTACCTCTCTGCCAAGTGGTACATCAACGGCTGGGCAGAGGGCAACGAAGAGGCCATCACCGTGTTGCAGAACACCGAACTCCACATCCTCATCATGCTCAACCCGGACGGCAACGACATCGACACCCGATGGAACATCAACCAGGTCGATTTGAACCGGAATTACGACCACTACTGGAACACATGTCCGACCACGCAGCCCGGCAGCAGTGCGTTCAGTGAATCGGAAACCGCCGCCAACTCGGCTTACATGAACGCCTTCGTGACCGATGCTGACCTCTACGTCACCATGCACACCGGTGTTTGGATTATGCTCTACCCGTGGGGGAAGTGGCCCGAGCAACCACCCGACTGGGAATTGTTCTGGCGCATTCGAGAAGACGTGCATGCCACCGTATCAGAAATCCCGATTCAAAACGCCAACCAAGGCCTGTACCCGAACTGCGGCACCAGCCGAGACTACGGCTACGGCCACTGGGGTTTCCCCACCTTCCCCTTTGAGACCGATGACGAACAATTTGTCCCCGGGTGTTTTGAGAACCTCAACGACCGGCTCGGCGAGGAAATGGATGTCATGCGTTTCCTCATTGACAACGTGTGGTACTGGCGCGCCCGATTGGACGTGCAGTCCATCACCGTGAGCGATGATGACGTGGCCCTTGAGGTCGTCAACAACGGGTTGGCGTCCACGGCCAACGCCAGCTTGGAATATCACAGTCCCACAGGTGAAGTGCTCTGGGCTTCACCGTACTTCACCGCCAACGCCTCCAACCTGACATCGATTTCCTTCGAAGTGGACGATGATGTGTTTGATGCCGGTGGCATGTGGAACCTCAACTACCAGAAGCGTGTCATCAACGCAGCGACGTGGGTGAACGAATCCGTGGACAGCAACCTGACGGTGTTCCTCGACGACGAAGACGACCGATTCCTCACGGGTGTTGGCCTGTTCAACCCCGTCGCCGTTATGCTGGGCATCATCGGTGCTGCCGTTCTTGTACGAAGCGAGGACGAAGACTGCGAAGAAATCGGGCCACAGTCTTGACCGTTTTCACTCTCAGCACACCTGTGTATGAGAGGCGTCAGCCTGACGACAAACCCGTCCGATTTAGGAAGGAATGGACTGGGAGGGTTGAAGTGGGAGAATTCTTTGGCAGAGGATGGTGAAAGCATGCAAGTGACCATCAGTTCAGGAAACAACATCAACGGAACCCTCGTTCTCCCGCTCTTTGAAGGCGAAGAAGCCCTACCAGAAATTGTCGAAGGTATCCCTTCCACGCTGAAGAGCCAAATCAACCGCGTGCTCGCTGATGGTGATTTCAAGGCCAAGGCCAACGCCACCATGACCCTGATGGGAACCGAAGGCGGTAAAGCCATGCTTGTCGGTTTGGGCAAAGAAAGCAAAGCCGATGTCCATGCATACCGCGAAGCAGGTGCCACAGTGGTCGCCTCCTGTAAGAAGGTCCACGGCGACGAGTTGACCGTGGTCTTCCACGGCGCTGACATGGCCTGCATGACCTCCTTTGCCGAAGGCATGATGCTGCGTGATTATTCCTACGACCTCTACAAGAAGAAAGACGACGACCACGAAGACACCAACCTCTCGGCTCGAATCAACTGCGACGAAGGCGACGCAACGGCCTTGTCTGCAGCCATCGACCGTGCCGCTTCCATTGTGAGCGGTGTTCACCTTTCCCGAGATTTGGGCAACTGCCCACCCAACGACATGTACCCGATGGCCTTCGCTGAAAAAGCCGAACTCTGGGCCAAGCAATACGACAACGTCAAGGTCGAAGTCATCGACTACGAAGCGGCCAAGCGCCACGGTATGGGCGGGCTCGTCGCTGTCGGCATGGGCTCCTCGCGCAAACCCTGCATGGTCATCTTCACGCTCAACGGCGACCAAAAGGGCCAACACCCCATGCTGGTCGGAAAGGGCATCACCTTTGACACGGGCGGCATTTCGCTCAAGCCCGGTGCCAACATGGACGAGATGAAATACGACATGGGCGGTTCTGCTACCGTCTTTGGAACCATGGAAGCCCTCGCATCCAGTGGCTACCCAGGCAAGGTCATCGGCATCACCTGCATGGCAGAGAACATGCCCGCTGCCAACGCTCAGCGACCCGGCGATGTCATCACCACCCTCTCTGGCAAGACCATCGAGGTGCTCAACACCGACGCCGAAGGTCGCCTCGTGCTCTCCGACGGGTTGTGGAAGGCCGGTACCGATTACGACCCCGAATACATCGTGGACTTCGCCACCTTGACCGGTGCTTGCGTGGTCGCTCTTGGACA
>JAYYBT010000135.1:0-10117 GCA_036162675.1 Thermoplasmatota archaeon | reverse complement strand
CGCAACTGGAGGGCCAGCACCTTCCATCCGATGTGGGCTTTCCCACTCGGCTCAAAGCCGACATAGCATCGGAGAACATCATCACCGCTGTGTGAAGTGCCGTTTTGCAGGGCGTCGATGAGGTGATCGACACCCACGACTTCCTCGACGTCACCCACCATCAAATGGAGTCGCTCCAAGGCCGATTCATCGAGCGAGGCATACCCGTCTTTGGACGCCAGCAAGGCAGGAATGTCTTGCTTGGTTGCCATTCAATCCCCTCAAAACAACTTGTCAAGTTTCTTCACTTGCGTCTCAGAAGGTGGAGTTCCCGCCTCGATCATGGCCTCGAGATTTGCAATCAATTCATTGGCTTGGTCAATCGTGGCTTGGTCAAGATTTTTCATGAGTTCCATGGACTTGTGGGCCATCTTGATGGCTGACTTGGCCTTGGAGAATTTCTTTGCTTCCTCCTTGGCTTTGTCGCCACGCTGCTTGGCGTTGTAGCCCGTGGCTTCATCGAGGAAGCCAGACCAGCGCTTACGGGATTCCATGGCTTTTGCAGGGCCTTCGTCGCTGTCAAGGAATTCGGCGAGGTCGCCTCCTTTGAGTTGGACAACGTCAACCGCGAGTTTACCGCTGTCGTCGTAGGAGCCCTGAACGCTGGTCAACAAGCCGTATGAGCCCGTGAAGACGCCATCAGCGTCAACGTTGATGTTCTCAAAGTAGGTGGTTGCTAATTTGGCAAGACCAGCGTTTCCACCCATTGATTTAATCAGACCACGCTTAACAGCAAATCGCTCCATGTGTTGCGCAACGGTCAGCGTCTCATAAGACCACCGTCCGAACCGCTTGTTTGTGGCCATCCTATGGGAGATGTTTTGATGCAAGCGATGGTCGCCATTCCATGCGAAGGCAGACTTGGCTGGCGGTTGGGCTTCTTTTGGTCCTGTTCGCGCCGCTGGCTTCGGCCGACCTCGTGAGTCGGATTGAGTTAGAGGATGCAGGTGCACTTGGCGAGAGCGACCTCGGCATCAAGGTGGGTGCGGTCTCACCGGACGGCCAGGACATCCTCGTCGGTGGCATGAACGGTTTTGCTCGTCTCCTTTCGGCCGATGATGCGGGCAATCGGGCCTTGGATGTTGAATTGGTGACTGGCCGTAATTCCACGGTCACCGACATCGCATGGCACCCCCGTGGTAACACGGCGATTTTGGTGGGTGATGAGGGCATGGCCATGCGATACGATACCTATGACCACAGCATCACCTATGTCAACGGGACCTTCTCCGTTCTCGGCCACGATTTGACATCGGTCGTTTGGCGCCCCGGTGGCGATTTTGCCTACGTTGCCTCCTCTCAGGGAAAGGTCTGGAAATTTGCTGAACACACCGGTTTTGAGCTCCTTGAGAACACCGGCGAGAGCAGGGTCACCGATATTTCCTGTCATCGGAATTACAACGTCTGTTTCATGTCGACGGTGGATGAGGGTTTGGCCGTCATCGATGAAGGTCACGCATTGGGATGGTTGACACAAACGGCCGCCTTGACCTGGGTTGGTGTGGATTGTGCAAGTTCGGTCCTCAATGAATGCGTGGGCTTCGCCAGCGGCCTTGAGACCAAGGTCATTCGAATCAACACCCTTGATGCTCTCAAATCCACCGTGGAATCTAGCGACCCGTGGGACCTCCCAACCGGTGATTTCGTCGATGTCTCTCGAGGCGATGATGGCACGAGTTTGATTCATCTCGCACCGCTCGGATTGGTTCGCTACACGCCATTGACCGGCGAGGCCTTCTCTGTGCTTCTGCCCGAGGACGCAGCGACTTGGGACCCCGTTATTGCGGGGCGGGGCCTTCCGGTCGTTTGGGAAAACACACGGCACAGCGGTTTCATCATCACGGACTTTGGCAACATCATCAAGTTCACGCCAGCGGTGGAAGAAGTGGAGATGAACATCATGGATGTGCTTGTTCTCGGTGCCGTCGCCGTTTCCGTTCCCGGCGTAATTCTCGGTCTCATCTACATGAACAGCCCGTGGATGCAACGAAAGTACCGGGAACTGCGTTTTGGGAAGAAATGACCCACTGCTTTCTATCAAGCGCGGGGACATGTTGATGAAGCACCCGCGGCGCAGACCAACTGAGGGTGCCCCATGGAGCCGTTTGAAGGACTTGATTTTTACAACGTTGAAAGCCTCCTGACCGAAGAAGAAATCATGGTCAGGGACATGGTTCGAGAATGGGTTGACGAAGCGGTCATTCCCAAGATTGAGCAAGCCTGCGAAGAAGGCGTCTTCCTCGATGAGTGGCGTGTCGCCTTGGGCGAGATGGGCGTGCTCGGTGCGCCCTTGAAAGGCTACGGCTGCCCAGGGCTCTCCTACGTCGCCTACGGTTTGATTTGCCAAGAATTGGAGCGAGGCGACAGCGGGCTTCGCTCCTTTGCTTCCGTGCAGGGCTCGCTTGCCATGTACCCTATCTGGGATTTTGGTTCTGAAGAACAGAAAGAGAAATACCTTCCAAAAATGGCCTCCGGTGAATGGATTGGTTGTTTTGGCTTGACCGAGCCCGATTACGGCTCCAACCCCGGCGACATGGTCACCAAGGCTGAAGACAAAGGCGACCACTACCTCCTCAACGGAGCGAAAATGTGGATCACCAACGGCACCATCGCCGACATCGCCGTGGTGTGGGCCAAACTTGACGGGGTTATCCGCGGGTTCATCGTCGAGAAAGACGACGAGGGCTTCTCAGCCCCCGAGATGAAAGGGAAGCACTCCCTCAAAGCCAGTGTCACCAGCGAATTGGTCTTTCAAGACTGCAAGATTCCCAAGGACCGCATGCTGCCCGGTGTGAAGGGTCTTCGCGGGCCGTTCTCCTGCTTGAACAACGCCCGATACGGCATCTCATGGGGCGCTTTGGGTTCGGCTATGGCCTGCTTCCACAGCGCCAAAACCTACGCCTTGTCCCGTATCCAATTCGACCATCCCATCGCATCCTACCAACTGGTTCAAAACAAGCTGGCATGGATGCTGCGTGAAATCACCAAGGGGCAACTCTTGGCCTACCACTTGGGCAAGAAGAAGGACGACGGCACGTGGTTCCCCGAACAAATCTCGCTGGCCAAGATGAACAATGTTGACATCGCTTTGGAAATCGCTCGGGTGGCCCGTGATATCCACGGAGCGAACGGTATTCTTGATGAGTACCCCATCATGCGTCACATGGCCAATCTTGAGTCGGTGAAAACTTACGAAGGCACTCACGACATCCACAATCTGATTTTGGGCCGATACATCACGGGCATCCAGGCCTTCACACGAAACGCTTGAGATGGTTGCAGGAACGTTTTTGTCGCTGGCGTTCCAGACCAATTCATGGGTAAGAAGGCCGCTTTGCTCATCTGCTCAATCGCAATGTTGCTGGCCGTCAGCATGTCCCCTCTTGTTGTTGCCCAAAGCGATGAATCGGGAGCATCAAACTCGATGACACGCATCATGATGTTACCGCCCGAAGCCGAAGTCACAGGCATGCATGTTGATGACAACGGTCATTTTTTTGTCAACGCCATGCACCCTGACCGGGACCACTACAAGGCGACGGTCGGTGTGGTTCACAGCGTTGATTGGAACAACCTTCCCGAAACCGTTCCTGAACTCGACGTATCGAGCAGCCCAGAAGACATTTGGCACGGCATCCGAACATCCTACGGCGAGTATCAGGTCCTGCTGCAAACGGGCGATGCCCTTACGGAGGGAGGCGTTGCTGGAGGCATCTACGCTGCTGATGACGGTGCACAACTCTACTTGAGTCACAAGCCCGATTACAACGCCTATGTGCCCGCTTCCGCCGATGGGCTTCGCGGCTTCCTCTACACGGCGTGGGAAGACCGTCCCGCAGGAATCAGTCAACTCGACATCGCTTGGAATTCATCCCAACACGAGTGGGATGTCTTGACCAGCAAGATGCTTGACCTCAGCACCATCAACGGAGGCTGGGTGCTGTGTTTTGGCAGCATCAGCCCGTGGGGAGCGCCGCTGTTTTCCGAAGAGCTGTATTTTGATAACACCGCACAATGGAACGATGAAAGCTTCCGATACCATGCAGACCAAGTCCGCCTTGCAGACTATCTGGGGCATTACCCCAACCCCTACGACTATGGATACATCATCGAAATTGAAAACGCTGATTCGGCCCAGCCGACACTGAATCGCCACCTCGCCATGGGCCGATTCTCTCATGAAAATGCAGAAGTGATGCCCGACGAGAAGACCGTTTATCTGACCGATGACGGCTATGACACCGTGCTCTACAAGTTCATCGCCAACACGGCGGGCGATTTGAGTGCGGGAACATTGTATGCCGCCCACGTCGATCAGGATGATGGCAGGGACGCAGCCACCACCGGGTTCGATGTCGATTGGATCGAATTGGGTTCGTCCTCCTCTGCAGAAGTCCAAGCATGGATTGACGACTACGACGGCATAACGACAGCCGATTTTGTGGCTGGCGAGAATTCCTACATTTCGGATGCTGAGATCAATGATTGGGCCGAAGCCAAGTTGAACGACGACCTCAACGGTGACGGAACGATTGGAACCGCAGCAGACGATAGGGTGGCCTTCCTTGAATCACGAAAGGCCGCTGCCGCACTGGGAGCCACCGATGAATGGAACAAGATGGAGGGTGTTGCCTTCAACCCCAAGGTTCCCGACACCCTCTACTTGGCCATGTCAAGCATCGCCAATGGCATGACGGATGGGCAGGATGATATCGACCTGACACAGAACTACTGCGGCATCGTCTACAGAATGACCATGGCCGCACCTTGGAACGTGAACAGAATTGATCCTGCCATCATCGGCGGGCCATACACATCCACGGACCAGTACGAGTGCGACATCAACAACCTTGCAGGGCCCGACAACTTGCTCGTGCTCGATGATGGGCGGGTGCTGGTCGGCGAGGACACAGGAAAGCATGAGAACAACATGGTTTGGTTGTGGGGCGAGGCCAACAGCGTCCCGGTGAGCAAGGAAAACATCACCGTCAACGAGGTCAGAGCCATCAGTACATCTTCGGACAACACCACGCCATGGGGGTATCAATACCAAGCAGAGGTCAGCGAGCTTCAATCCGGCCTCACCTACACGGCGATTGTTTTGGTGAACACCATGGACGCAGGTGAAATGACGAGCATGTGGGTGTGGAACGGTATCGAGTCAAGTGGAGAGCAATACGATCGCACTTTCTCACTCAAACCGGGGTGCTATGTCATTGAAACTTCCCTCTACGAACGGGACGATTTCAACGTTGATGCGGGCAACGCCACCGTTCTCTCAGCCACAAGCGAGGACTTGGTCGTTGGCCCGGGTACATGTTCTGATGGACAGTACATCGAAAACACACCCGTCAGCAACACCACCGACGAAACCAACACCGAGCCAGCAAAGGAAGACGACGGCGCTCTCCCAGGATTTGGCGTCAGCCTCTCTCTTTGCGCCGCACTCGGGGCGTTGCTCTTCTCCAACAGAAAGCGAAACTGAGAACAAGCCGCCTTGGGTGTTCAATCTCAAACGCTTGGCAAGAGGCCGACACGTGCAAGCGCCCCCCACACGGGGTCAAGGAAGCCTGGCAGGAAGCGGTGGCGCAGGTAAACAGCAGCGGCAAGCGAGATTTTCTGCACTTTGTTGAGTTTGACACGCTGAGTGAACACGTCGCCTTGCTGCTTCTCGATTTGTCGCAGAATCTTGTCGTAGAAGGCGATCATGGCTGCAGGTGAGTAGCGGCTACGCCGAGGCAACAATGGCAGAAGGGCGCGGGCTTCTTCGAGGTAGGTGCGAGCACGAGCAGCATAATGGCGGCAGTAGGGTTCCCAATGCTTGTTCAGGACGATTTTTCCGTCAAGCTCCTGTTCGGTCATGTCGTTGCGCTCGAGCTCGTCAAGCGGCAAGTAGACTCGGTCTCGCTGAATGTCTTCACCAACATCTCGCAAGACGTTGGTCAGTTGCATGAAGATGCCCCACGACTCGGCGTATTTTCGTGCCATGGGGTTGTCGTAGCCGTAGACTTCAATGCACATCAGGCCAACGACCGAGGCAACTCGGTAGCAGTAAACATAGAGTTCGTCAAAGGTGCGGTAGCGGTTGTTGTAGAGGTCGTCCTCCATGCCCGAAATCAAGTCATCAAAGACTTCTCGGGGGATGTTGTAGCGGTGGACGGTGTCCTTCAGCGCAAGGAAAACGGGGTCGGTTGAGTGCACATCTCCGTAGCAAGTGGAGAGTTTCTTGCGGAAGAAGAAGAGTTGAGTGATTTTGTTGAGGTAGGCCTCTTCGTCAAGGATGGTTCCACGGTCTTGCAAGGATTCAAGTTGGTTCCGGTAAGCCTTAGCTTCCGGGTCCATCTCTCCCTTGCTTCCAGGGAATCGGTCAGCCCAGTCGCCGTCAGCGATGTCGTCTGCACGTCGGCAGAACGCGTAGATGGCGCACATGGCCAGTCGCTGTTCGTCTGGTAGGTACTTGAAGGAGTGGTAGAAGTTACCCGCTTCCCGCATCGTCAATTCCTCGCAGTATCGGTAGGCGAGTTTGTGGAGTTCTGCTGGAGGCTTTTCCGACCAGATTGGAGCATCCAAGTGGGCAAAGGGGTCAACCAGTTCGTTGGTTTCACCGACGATACCGATGAACGAGGCACCCTCTCGCAGGGCCTCCATGGCGGTCACGCTCACAGCCTTCACGGCGTCTCGTGCGAGGGTGACACCCGCTCGGAGTCGGTCAAGGGTGGTGGGGGGTCGAACCTCTTCCTCGCCGTTTCTGCTCGCTGCGTTGCCCTTGAGGGGGAACAGCAAATCGAGCGGCTTGCGGCGTTCCAGCATCCTAACCGTACCGTCCTCGCGTCCCTTGTTTATGAGACCTCGCCTCAGTAGCGTGGCGTAGGGATGTTCTTTGATTTTGAGTAAGTATCAATTTACAAAAATAACAAAATTCTATAGAATAACTACTTGTCTCGGTTTTTCTCGAGAAGGCGATTCACGCCTCCTGGGATGATGAGCGCCCGTAGGAGTTTGCGGGCATAGGCTTTCATCTCATCCCGGGTCACTTTGATTCGCTCTTCAGAATTGAGAATGTTACCCTCCCGAAGAAGCGTGACCGTTCGCTGACCAACCAAGACGGGAAGCATGCACGAGGCTCGTAGCCGGAATTGAGTATCGGGAATCATCCGGATATAGTCCGTGGCCGCTTCGAGATGTTCGTTTGTTAAATCCAAGTATCGGTCGTACAGTGGGCGGAAGGTTGCGAGGTTTCCATCATCGAGCAAATCCTCGGGCTCGAGCCCGATGGTTTTCAGTGACGCTTCTGGGATGTAGCAGCGTCCAAAACGCAAATCCTCGGGAATGTCTCGCAGGATGTTGATCATCTGCAGGGCCTTGCCAAAACGAATGCCACGTTCCATGAACAAGGCTTCCTCTTCAGGAGGAAGTTTCATCAAATGGGCCAGCGACATCTTCGTCCAAAACACACCAACGCATCCAGCAACTCTGAAGGTGTAATCGTCAAGTTCCTCCTCGTTATCCAAAGCGGAGATGTTCCCGCCCTCGTTCGCCGGGCCGAAGCGCTCAAGGTCAAGCAATTGGCCTCCAACAATGATGTCAAGGCATTCTAACATACGTTCCTGGTCTTCGGGGCTGTAGACTTGGAGGCCGTCAACGACGTCCCTCACATTTCGGAGAAGTTCGGCCTCGTGTTCGTTGTCCTGGAGTTCCGCTAATTCACTCAAATCCGGAAGGTCCTCGCCACGGCCTTGCACGGCGTCGTTGTAGGCTTTGAGGTGGCTGGAAAGCAGGCTCGTCTCTCCCACCTTGGAATCCGCAATCGTATCGGCGACCCTCGCCAGCAGGTAGAGGAGGCCAATTTGGCCTCGGGTTTTCTTTGGAAGGTATTTCAGCGTCGGGTAAAACGACCGTGAGGTGGTCTCCAAGAGACGGTCGATTTTTTCATTCACCAAAACCGGCAATGTATCCCTCTCCGTCTCGCCCACCGTGCCCTTCTGCATGAAGATATTCGTCCAAGTGACTCCGTTGTCACCTCATGCTGTGAGAAGTCATTGGATTGAGGGCATCTTGACGCAATCCTTTAGGAACAGTAGCCCGACCAAACCATAGAAGGGGGTGGCACCATGAACTGCGGCGCATGCGGCGAACAAATTCCAGCAGACAGCATGTTCTGCCCTGAATGCGGCGCCCGACAGGATAATTCCGTCGCCGGAGGTTTCGCTCCCGCTCCCAATCAGAGCATTCCGAACTTCCCTCCTCAGCAGCGCTCCTTTGACCCTGTTTCTGGACAAGCACAACGCATGCAACAAGAAGCCAACATGAATCAGATGGGCCAGTTCCCTGCCGATATGATGCAGGGCATGGCTCAGGGGATTCAACAGCAGCAGAATCTTCCGCCCGGAGCCTACCCTCAACAACCCCTCCAAGGTGGCTTCCCACCCAACCAATTCCCACCCCAACGAGGGAATGTCCTCCCCACCAATCAACAAACTCCGATGAACGACATGCCCAATCCTCAGCGAGGGCCGTCCATCGCCAGCGGCGCACTGCCCAGCTCGGGCAATGTTTCACCCATGGCTGCCGGTGGAACCAAAGTCGCTCACAACCCTGCCAACTCCCCGACCGATGCCATGGTGAACCGTCTTGCAGAAGCCGAGCGAGCCGTCAAGGACGAGCGTCGTAGCCAATGGCTTTCCATGAACCAATCCCCTGCCTCCTCGGTGCTGGCCAACCTCGGCGGAGGTGAACTTCCGGCTCACCTTCGTGGTGATGGTGGAGACGGTTCCAACCCAGCTGCAGAGATCATGGCGGGCGCTCTTGGAGCAGCCTCAAACGATGCACCGAGTGAAGCCCTTTTGCGCCGAATATCGGAGGTCGCCGTCCGTCGCGTCGCCCGAAAGCGAGGCGTCGCTGTTGAGGCGCCCCAAACGAAGTTGACCGACGATATGTTCGATGTCAACATCACCTATGTCGACGACGGGCGTGTTTTGGACACTCCAGAAGACCTCACCCAAGCCTTTGAACATGCCATTCAAACGGAACTTGCACTGAAAGGATTTGATTTGTCGTGCAACATCACCATGTTCCGCTCCAAAGACGGAAAAACAGAGAAAATCGGTGAAGAAGAAGCCGATGAGGACATGTTTGCTTGTGAAATCTGCGACGGGCTCGTGAAGGAAAGCGACCCAGTTTGCCCTCATTGCGGTGCCATGTTCGAAGATGAAGAAGAGGACGAAGCCTCAACCCCAACTCCCAGCCGCTCCGGCCCCCCCGGTCCATCCAAAGGTGGCCCACCTGGCCCGAAGAAGGGCGGTCCTCCCGGCCCGAAGAAGGGTGGTCCCGGCGGCCCTCCCGGTCCGAAGAAGAGTGGCCCTCCCGGCGGCCCCAAGAAAGGCGGTCCTGGCGGTCCTCCCGGTCCGAAGAAGAGCGGTCCACCCGGCGGTCCCAAGAAAGGCGGACCTGGCGGTCCTCCTGGTCCGAAGAAGAGCGGTCCTCCCGGCGGTCCCAAGAAAGGCGGTCCTGGCGGTCCTCCTGGTCCGAAGAAGGGCGGTCCTCCCGGCGGTCCAAAACGAGGTCCTCCTGGCCGTTGAGGTGATGGCGTCGTGAGCGACGGTCCGGATTTCGGAAACATTCGATTCGGTGGTAAACTTCGTCCATCTCAGGTTGCGGCCGTTTCGGTCATCAAACCCCAACTCGATGCGGGTGAAAAACGGCTCCACATCGTCGCACCGCCCGGCTCAGGAAAAACCGTGCTTGGACTCTACGTTTGGGCGGACATGGTCCGCAAACCGGCCCTGGTCCTCTCGCCCAACTCTGCCATTCAGGCGCAATGGGCTGCACGAACCGACTTGTTCGACCTTGACGGGAAGGAAGACCAGGTCAGCATTGACCCCGAGCGCCCTGGCCTGCTGACCTCACTCACCTACCAATCGGTGACCATGCCCAAACGTGGAGGTGAGGGCTTGGATGAATCCGCCATGATGCTGTGGGCGGAGAAATTGGTGGAGAAGGGCGAGGCGGTGGACATCACCTCAGCCGAGGCGTGGATCGCCGACTTGGAAGAGAAGAATCCAACCTACTTCGCCAAACG
>JAYYBT010000134.1:0-6691 GCA_036162675.1 Thermoplasmatota archaeon | reverse complement strand
GGGGAGGGAGGGCATCATTCAAACCTCACGCCTCCATGGACTTGCATGGCCGATGCTCCCGACCAGACCAAGCCCATCACGGTGATGGGTGCCGGCCTTTCGGGTTTAGCGGCCGCAACCTTGCTCGCCCGAGCAGGCCGGGAAGTGCACGTTCACGACATTCGCGCCGATTCCGGTGCACGGTTCGACGGTGATTTCCAAGCGCTTGAAAACTGGAGCATGGATGCTGACTTCTTCGACCAATTGGCCCAGTGGGGCTTGGATGCGTCATCCTTCAAAGCCACCACCTTTGACACGGTGGACTTGATTCATCCCGACGATGTGATCACCCAGGCCTACACCGATGGGGTTGCGTACCGCATCGTTGAACGGGGAACCTCTGACCACACCATCGACCAGGGATTCAAGCGACAAGCCCTCGAAGCAGGCGCTCAAATCCACTACAAGTCTCGGGTCAAGGAAGAGGATTGCACCATCATCGCCTGCGGCCCGAAAGGCACATCGGCGGTGGCCTACGGTGAGATTTTCCGAACCGACCATCCCAATCACATCGCCTTCCAACTCAACGACCGGCTGGCTCCGGGGTCCTATTCCTACCTCATCATCATCGACGGTGTTGGTCTCATCTGCACCTGTCTATGGCGAAAGCAGCGAAAGTCCGAGCGCTTCCTCAACGAAACCATCGCGTGGTACGAGGCACACTACCCCAACCTGAATCGCCAGCCCATCAAACGGGTGGGAGGGAAAGGCGACTTCACCATCAATCGAAATTACAAGCAGGACGGGCGCTATTATGTCGGTGAATCTGGAGGTCTTCAGGATTTCATGTGGGGCTTTGGTATGCGCATGGCCGTGTGGTCCGGCGTGCTGGCGGCGCGTGATATTCTGGGTGAAGGCGACTACGAAGAGGACGTCCGCAAGCAATTGATGCCCTATGTTCGAACCAGCGTGGCCAATCGTTGGCTGATGAACCGGGTGGGCGACCGCATGTTCAAGCGCATGTGCAAAGCGTGGATGAAGGACCAAAAAAAGCGAGGCGATGGACTGGTTTGGATTGGGAAATTATTCCGCCCAACCTTGTTCAAACGCTTGCTGTATCGCATTGTCAGCCCCTTCATGCTCGTCAACGACCCCAAAGCCCACGGCCGGGGCGTTCGAAGGATGCCGTTTCGTGGAGCGCTCAAACGGGATGTCTGGGAACCGTCGGCGGCTGCTCAAGCCATTGGTGAACAGTGGGACGCCATACGCCGTGGAGGTGGCCATGTTTCCTTTGCTGACGACAAGGAAAGCGACGGCGCAGGGCAAGAAAACACAGCGATTTCTTCTTAATGCCAACCCCTGTGGCTTGGGGCATGAGCGACCTCTATGGATTGAAACTTGAACCCATGGCCAACCGACTGGTCAACTACGGTGTGACTGAGAACGGTATTGCCGTGATTGAATTGACCTCCGACTCGGCCGGTGCACCCCTTGAGGGCCCCAACGACCGCTCGCCCAACACCTACACCCACGGCATGATGCGAGACATTGACGAGGCCGTCGTTCGTGCTCGATTTGATGACAGCGTCACCTGTATTGTTCTAACCGGCAACGGGGCCTCCTTCTTCTCAGCGGGTGCTTCCATTCAGATGCTCAACAGCGTCAGCCCCGGCTTCAAGTACAACTTCTGTCTTCACGCAAACGAGACCCTTTCTCGCCTTGAGCAAACCCCCAAGCTCGTGGTCTGTGCCATCAACGGCCACGCTGTTGGTGGCGGTCTTGAGATCGCCATGGCCGCAGACATTCGCATCGCTCGTAAGAACTCCGGCAAGGTCGGCTTGCCTGAAATCAACCTCGGTGTGCTCGCCGGTACCGGTGGTACTGCTCGTTTGACTCGCCTCATCGGCAAGGCCAAGGCCCTCGAAATGATGGTCACGGGCGAACTGATGTCCTTTGAGGACGCTCATGCTTGCAACCTCATCAACCACATTTGGGAAGGCGACGCCGATGATTTCCGCCGGGACATCCTCGACTGGTGCAGTCAATTTACCCTCCCCAACAAGGCCGTCAAGGCCGTTGGCAACATCAAGCGTTCCTGCCAGACCGGTCCAGAGATTCCCTTCGAGTACCACTTGGCGCTCGAGCGTGAACTCCAAGCAGCGCTCTTCAACAGCAGCGACGCCAAGGAAGGCATTGCCGCTTATGTTGAGAAGCGTGTGGCCAACTTCACTGGCGAGTGATTGACGACGTGGTTTCCATGAGCGACATCAACGTTCCAGCCGATGTGCCAGACGAACTCATTGAGACATACCTCGACAACATGCGGGCCGCTACGGCCGGCACCGGTTCGATGAACCTCTTTGCTTGCGACCAGAAAATTGAGCACTTGAACGACGATTTCTACGACGGTGGCAAGACCATACCGTTGTCGTCAAACGACCCCGGTCATCTGTTTGAGATTGGAGCACGAGCCCATGCTGATGGCACCATCGGTGTCCTCGCAGGCCAATGCGGCCTCATCGCTCAGTACGCTCGAGACCACCCGGACGTGCCCTACCTCGTGAAGTTGAATTCCAAATCGCACTTGGTCAAGACCGCTCAACGAGACCCCATCAGCCAGGCGCTGTGGGACATGGACGACGTCATGTCGTTGGTGCACAACGGCATCAACGTGGTCGGTATCGGCTACACCGTGTACATCGGTAGCGAATACGAACATGAGATGTTGACCGAAGCCGCCCATTTTATCCGTCAGGCCCACGAACTCGGCATGATTTCGGTGGTGTGGATGTACCCTCGAGGACAAGCCGTGGCCGATGAAAAAGACCCACAACTCATCTCGGGAGCTGCTGGCGTAGCCAGTTGCATCGGTGCCGATTTCGCCAAGGTGAACTACCCCAAGGCATTTGACGGCATGACGCAACCCGAATCGCTGAAGATTGCCGTTGAAGCCGCTGGTCGAACAGGCATCATCTGCTCGGGCGGCGGTTCGCTTCCACCTCGAGATTTCTTGCAACGTCTCCACGACCAAATGAACGTCTCTGGCTGTCGTGGAGCCGCCACCGGCCGCAACATTCACCAAAAGGAGACCGAAGAAGCCGTTCGCATGACGGCCGCTTGTCACGCCATCATTTGCGAAGGGGCATCGGTTGACGAAGCCATGGCCATCTTCGAAGGCCAGTGAAGTCGGGTCTGTCCGGGGCAGGAGTTATACGCCTGCTTCAACACATTTGGGCCCATGTCCGATGCCACACGGCAAAGAATACGAACACTTGTTGAGTCCGACCGTTTCAACAACATCGTTTTTGTCGCCATCCTTGCAAGTTCAATCGCCATCGGTTTCGAAACCTATGATTGGGGACCCAGAGGGGACGGTTTTCTCCAAACCATTGACGGGTTATTTCTCACCGTCTTTGTCCTTGAGATTCTGTTGAGAATTTACGCCATGGGTGGGGATTTTTTCAAAGACCCGTGGTGCGTTTTTGATTTCGTCGTGGTCGGCATTGCCCTCATACCGGCGCGTGATTTCTTCGCGGTCTTCCGTGTCTTCCGGGTGTTGCGGGCGTTCCGGCTTGTGTCGAGGATTCCGGAACTCAAACTTGTGGCCGAATCGCTCATCTTTTCCATTCGTGGGCTTTCAGCCGTCGCCACGCTGTTATTTGTGGTAACATACGTCTTCGCTGTGCTTTCAACGGTGTTGTTCCAAACGGTTTCCCCCGAATATTTCGGCAGCCTGGGCCGTTCCCTGTATTCCCTCTTCCAAGTGATGACCCTTGAGTCGTGGTCGAACGGCATCGTGAGGCAGTTGATCGAAGAGGAGGGATGGTGGGTTGCCATCTACTTCGTGGTGTTCATTTTCATGACCACGTTCACGTTCCTCAACATGTTCGTGGCCATCTTTACCAACACGGTTGTTGCGTTGGAAGCTGATTCAGAGGTCGGCGTGAACACCGAGTTGAGGCGGCTGCAAGCCAAGATGGACGCCGTGATGGGGCATCTCGGAATGGACTACAACGAGGACGAGTAAATCCTCAGAGTTTCTCATCGCTGTTGGTCATGAAGTTGCCTTCACTGTCGACGATGATGGGGGTGCCTTCGACCCACTCGGGGCAGTTCTCAGAAACCCAGGTGCGGGTGGCCCACTCGCAGATGTCGTAGCCGCCTGACAAAATGCCGGAGCGCTTGATGTAGCCGACCTTCACGATGTCCTTGTCCTTGGACAGCACGTTGCCGAGTTGTTGGCTGGTGGTGCCGTGTCGCATGGTGCTGTTGATGTACTCCAGGATTTCTGCAGTGTTTCGTGGTCGATCGCCTAAGAATTTCTTGATTTTTTCACGGATGCGTGTTGTTTTCATGTTTGGTCCCTCCTGTCATTTTAGGTGCGGCTTTCGTTGGAATGTGCCACTGTTCTTTAGGAGCGAGGCCGCTGATATAATGGTTCCTCCTTCGGATGACGACTTGGTTACGTTTGGTGATAAAATATAGGTGTAAAACCCACACTATGCGCTCAGAATGTAAGTTATTTTTCACGGTTCCACTGGAAATGCATAACTATAATTAACTAAGTAATGTTTTTACAAAGAAAACAAGTGGGATGAACCGCCCCCGGAGGCGAAAGGTGACCTGTCATGTCTTCCCGCGCCATCCGTTCAGCCGCTCACCGCCAAATTCTGATGTGGCTTCGTCACGGCTCGTCCACCGTTTCCGAAATCGCAACACAATTTGGCATGCGAATGCCCCACGCCTCGCTTGCTTGTCGCCAATTGAGGGAAGCAGGGTTGGTCACTCGGGACGAATCAGGGGGGCTTCGTAATGCACCTCTTTTCCTCAGCCAGCGAGGCGTTGAGCGACTGACCGAAGATGCGGTCAGCAAAATGATGCGGTACAGCGAGGTTTTGGCGAGTGCGAAGCAACCGATGGTCCTCCACGCTGATGACGCCAATGTCCTCCTTGCTTACACGCATGCGCCTGAAAGTTCGCTGGTTTTCGTTCCTGACCCGGTTTCGGTCGAGCGAGCTTCGTCCAGTGGAAACAAAGGGGGGGTGTGGGTTTTGGCCCCAAAAGCCCACATTCGCTGGTACCATCTCGCCGATGGAAGCCCTGCAGAACCTCCGCTCTCTAGGGCGAACACGCTCGCTGATTTCGAACCCTCCGTTCAACGGGTGGGTTTGGTGCGAGGTGAGGTGTTTGAGAGGCTTGGCGAAGCACGTTTGGTTGAAGGCCAGTTCTTTCCAACCGAGCAGGGCGATGGCCCACCTCCTCGTCGCCTTCAGATGGGGACGATGATGGTCGGCCATGTTGAAGGAGCCCCTTACGCCTACGCCCCTCAGCAAGGCCTGCGGGGTCACTTGCATTCGGCGTTGAATCGTTCACTTCTGTTCCAGGCATTGGCCCAAGGTGCCCTGGAGATTGGTGATCGGCACGCTACAAAACATCGGTCGCTGCCGTACGGTGTCCTCAAAGAGTGGTTGGTGTTGAAGCATCCACGAATGAAGAATCAGCGTATCTTGGAACTTCACGAAGGCCTGATGTCCTTGCTAGGTGAACGACCAACGGGTTCACCCTCGGTTCTTGAACGAGAAGCCCTGATGGATTTCGGGCGTGTCACCTGGACCAACAACCCTCTGGAAGAGGGCTACTTGGACCTGTACGGGATGACGCCGCGAGGTGCCTCAGCCTTGTTGCATTTCGTGGTCAGCAACACCTCCATACCTTTTTGCGTGGATTGGCCATTTGAAGAGATGGACCAACCTCTGCTCACCCGCTTACTTGAACACCCGCTTTGCCGTTCCTTTGTTTCAAGAAGGGGCACTCTTCCAGACCATAGCGTCCACCGCTCGGTCATCGTTGATGGCGATGAAATGGGGATGGTGTCCGTATGGGAGGGCAGGTCTACACTCTTCCATGTCCTCCTGAACCCGCCTGGAACGTCGCAGCGACCGGCGGGGACAGTTCTCTCCCCTGCACCAGCCAATGCGCTTGAACTGCTTGAACATCATTCAGTCGCCAATGTAGAATTCTACACTGGCGAGGCGCTTGAAGGAGACGAGGGGCGTGTTCTTGCCGAGGCGTTGGAACTCTATCCTCTTGGTGATGAAGAACAGGCCAACATGTGGGAGCGTGAACACCCACTTGCGGCTTGGATTGCTTCTCCAGACGAACATCGTCCGGCTCGTTGGTTGCGCCTTCATGGCCGCCTGCCCGAGGGTTGGACCGATTTGTTATCGGTCAACGCGCTTTCGCTTGAACACCTTCCCCTTGCCATGCTCGGTGCCAGTTCTAGCTGGCAGCGTTTGGTATTGCGCAGGATTCAAGCCTTCTCCCAAGTCGATGCAGGCGTGTTGGTGAAATGGCGAGACGGGTTGAAAGCCAACACGTCCATCGCTCCTGCTTATGCCACGTGCCTTCTTTGCTCCCTTGAAGTTGGACGGCCAGAGGAAGCAGCACTTTTCTCGGAAGCCACCGAGGTATGGTTTACCTCCCCCATGTGCGAGCAGGAGGTTTTGGAAACGGTGTTGGGTACAGCGAAAGGCGACCACAGCCGAAAGAACATGCTCGCAACATGGGCACTGCATGCAGAAAGGCAACCGAAATCCTCACTTCTTTACGCCTGGGTCACCGCTCTTCGAATCGCACAGAAGAGGGAACCTTGGCTCTCTGAAACGCAGCGCATGTTGATGGAACGCCTTCCTCATTCCTGGTGGACTGTCTT
>JAYYBT010000133.1:0-5782 GCA_036162675.1 Thermoplasmatota archaeon | reverse complement strand
CCCCCGAATTCGCATTGTAGAAATACAGCATACACCCTGAATTATTTTTGTACCATGGTTTTCCATTGATTTCACTGGTTTGAATTGTATAAATCCCGTTGTATTTTGATAATGAGTGCTCCGAAACGAGGATATTGTCTTCCCGAAGCATGTCTTTTGGTGAGGGGTTTGTCGAGGGTTGGCGGGTTGGGTTCATTCTCTCTTCTAATCTGATGAGTTTTTGTCGAATGTCTTCTGGTATTTTGGGGTCATTGCGATTCCATGGACGGTATTTTTGATTCGATTCCCCAGGTTTGTTGGGGTCGTGTGTGTCTTTGAGACGATCGCTCTCACGCCCCCCTGTACCGAAATATGCTTGACCCTTGTATTTGCCATAACGGTATGCATAGAGCCCTTTGACCTGCCAATTGCCAACAAATGGATGGTGGCCACCAACCATGAGTCCCAAAGCGCTGGCAAATTCAGCCGCTTTCTCGGGGTCATGGAGGTGCTGTTGGCCATCCGCCATGTCACGCTGAATTGATTCAAATTAACCAAATCTTCGGCAAGTTAGACATCGCCAAACCAACCACCGCCGAGCGTGACTGAATGAGGGATATGTCCGTCTCAAATGAGGCCCATGGAAAGGACTTCAATTTCACCAACGCCATGGATTTCAGCCATCTTAGCTTCAAATGCGTCAGCAAGACCTTCGCCATCGTTCATCTTGACGTGAACTTGGACGAACTTGAGACCGAAGGCCAACGGCTTGGTCTCAATGGCTTGAATGTCGTAATCGTCGTTGCGAAGGGTCGCAATCGTCTCTGCGATGACGTCCGTGTCGACGTTTTCAAGGTCAGAATCTGGATTCACTTTGTAAGTCATGACTACCATACCCATAGTATCACCTCAGGGACCAACAAACCCACAGTTGGGGCACTTGTACAACACACCTTGGTTTCGCACTCGAGGGCTTCGGCCAATGGGTTGGAAGCATCCGGGGCAAGGAAAGGTGGTTGAACCTTCTTCAGCAAGAGGGATGCCTGACGACGTACAGACTTGTGCTCGTTCACTCATGGGAATGGCTCCTAACGAAGTCGCCCACGGTCTCCCCCTCTTTATGGTTGCGTGAGAAGCAGGCAGAAGTTCAGGCCTCAAATCGTTGCACGATGCTCAATTTTCCATGCTTTCCGGTGCTGACCACAAGCGCTCCGTCTCTTGACCTGCACCAACCGGATTCAATGCGAACAACGTCGCCGACATTGATTGAATTCACTTGCTCGCCCCAAAACACAAGACCCACCAAGCCCGTTTCATCACGTCCGCAAGCGGCTGCGACCGGCCCGGTATAACTCGCCGAGGCGATCATCCTACGAGGATACATGCGCAAAACAACCAGCTCAAGTCGGCGAACGGGCGTGTTTGGACGGAGGTTCTCAATGCGATTGGCAGGCGTTGGCCATGTCAGACCGGGATGGTTGTTCATGACCTCCAAACATCTGCTCAATGTTCTTCAAGCCCATCGTCGGATTTCTTCCGGCGGACTCGAAAAGAAGAGGCCACAGGTTCTGGGTCGGCTTCGATTTCTTCGCCGCCCACCAATTTGTTGACCGCCGTCTCGTACCGCTCGCGAACCGAGACTTTGGGTGCTTTCCAAGGCGTGTGATGCTTGCAGACAAGGTAGACCTCGGAGGATGAATTGCGTGAAGCGTCCGGTGAAAACCGGCGCACGCTCGAGAAGTGCGGTCGAACCGCTGCAATGAGTTCCTCCACCCCGATGCCTTGGAACAATTTGGTGGTGAAGCCACCGCCTTTCTTGAGCAAAGGCAGTGCGAAATCAAACACATCGGCCACCAAGGTCATGGCCACCGACTGGTCCATGTCCCACTTGCCGGTGATGTGAGGGGAAATATCGGAGACGATGACGTTGAGCGTCTCGCCATCAAGTTCCTCCAGTATTCGTTCTTGGGTCAAGGGGTCGGTGATGTCGCCCGTCAAGAGAATCGCACCCTCCACTGGAGCGCATGGTTGGAGGTCAACACCCACCACCTTGCCGGCATCACCCACGAGTTCAACGGCAACTTGGGCCCAACCACCGGGGTGGCATCCAACATCGAGGACGAAATCGCCATCACGGACGAGGTTGAACCGTTCTTGAATTTGCTTGAGCTTGAAGGCCGAACGCGCCCGATAGCCACTGGCTTTGGCTTGTTTACGCCACGAATCACGTTTGTGATTCTCCACCCAGTGGTCCGCCATCGAGAAGGCCTCACCCTGTCGGCCCGTTCTCGCCCTCATCAATCCTTTTCTCAACACGACGACAAAGCAAGGAATCAAGGCGTTGGCCGATGTGGCGGGAACAACCACGGAGGACGACCCATGAAGTTGAACCCCGCCGCCTTCCTCTGCGTTGCGGTGGCTTTCATGGTTGCAACTCTGAGCGTGCAGGCCACCGTGGTCAATTTGAGCACCTCGTTTGAGCAACCCGTGGCCACCGAAGGAGGTGGTCGGACCTTGCTGGTTGAGGAGATCACAGCAACATGGTGTCCAACTTGTGCCGAGATTGACCCCGAACTCCTCCAGGTCGCAGATGGACACGGTTCGAGAATTGCCCTCGTGGCCCTGCACCCCTCTGACGGTGAGGACGCCTTCCAACCAGCGGCGAGCCAGCACCGCATCGACCGCCTCGCCTTGTCAAACCCCAGCGTGGCCGAATCAACGCCGACCTTCGTGGTCGAGTCAGGAGAGCCTCGACGGGGCTATGATGCGTGGGCAGAAGTACAGCGAGACATCCTGAACGCTGAACTCGCACGGCAAGACGTCAGTGAACTCGATGTTGAAGTGGTGAAAACCGACAACGGCTATCGTGCCAGCGTCACCCACACAAATCTGGTGTCCACCAACGAAACCCAACTCACCATGATGGTCGTCGAACACGGCAAGGCCATGCCTGACAATGCGGTCAACCCGGGTGGAGACCACAGAGACCGCGTGGTGGTGGGTTTGGCCGAATGTTCGCTGGACAACCACAGCATCACCACCTCAGTCGGTTTGTTGAGTGCCTCGGTGGAGAGCACCTGTGAGACTTCGTTCGCCATCGAATTTGAAGACCTGAAGACGTGGAGTGTGTTGTTGATTCACGAGCCAACTGCAACGGCGTTGGCCAGCGGAGAAGACCCCTCATCCCACGGGGCGGTGGAGTTGGCGTTCAGAGACCGAGCAGCCATGGAGGAGGCGGAAAGCAACATTGGTATCCTCTTATTGGTGGCATGCGGTGTGCTGGCGCTCGCTTCAATTGTTCGGAAAAAGTAATTTTTTCTTCATTTTTCTCCGATGTCCTCGCTGAAAACGGAAGAAATATTCCGAAATCCGGTAGAAGGACTCACGGGAAGAAGAAGGATTGATAAACTGTAAGACCAATGTAATACCATGACAAACACATGGGAAGACGTCACTTGGGAAACCGAGACACCCCGCAAAGAATGGGTGGTGGAATATTACGCCAAGGTGGGCAGCGAGACCACGCACCACCTGTCCGTTCTTCACGGGGATGACATGGAAGCCGTGCAGCGCATGCTGATGCATGAACTGCGTTCAACCTATACCGAGGCCTCAGAAATCGAGGTCACCGTGCTGCGCATGGAAGAGATTGAAACCGAGCCAAACGTCGCCATGTTCAACGGTACGTTCACGCCCTGATCAGGCCTTTTCACGGTAGACGAGTTCGATGTATTGCTTGTCCTCAAGGATGAGGTTCTCGAAATCATAAACTTGGACACGGGTGCTGGGGTCAACCACAATTTCGTTGTTTTCACCGTAGCTGTAGTTGTTGAGGAACATCAGGAATTCGTGGTTGTCATCGACTCGGTGGTCGTCAAAGCCCGTTTCGTCCATGTGCTTGCCCCAAATATCGAAGAAGGCCTCGAGAGGCGCTTCAATACCTGATTCCTTGAACTCAACGTGGATTTTACCGGAGGTGTCGTGCGTGTGGAGGGGGCGCATGGTGCACCCTGGGTCGTTCAAACCAACGTTGCCGGGAATCTCAACCTCCTCGCCGAGGACGGAGATGTACACCATCGGGTGGTAGTGCTCGGCAAGACCAGAATGGCCACCGACGCATTCATCGGCGAGCGCATGGCGTTCATCAGCGGTTGAGTACAGTGGCTCACCATCGCTTTGGCCCAAAAGGAAACCCAAACCGGCAAGCGCCGAGACCGTAATGACCAACCAAAACAACGATTCCTTGTTCATTTTGCTCACCAGAATTACTTCCCATCCTCACTGTTTTGGTCATCCTTGGTGGGAGTCTCAACAGGCGTCTCATCGTTCCATAGTCCTTCTTCGTGCATCTTTCCGGCACGCCAGAAGCCAAAGAGACAAACCACGTTTGCGATGTGGGCCATCGTGCAGAATTGACAGATCTTCTCCATAGCAATTTCGTACGAAATCAGTAGAGCAATGATTGGAACACCGAAGGCGGTCATGTACATCCCGTACTTGAGGTACTTCTCAGCCCACAGTGCATCAGGTTCCTTTGACACGGAGTTGGTGATGAACAACAGAGCGCCAAACGCAAACATACCGATCATGCCCCAAGGCAGGCCAAACACCGGGTCCGTGTTGTATTGGGTGTTTCCGAGCACATCGTCGCAGGAAAACACGGTGGCGCTCGAACAGACATTACCACCCTCACTGATTTTATTTGATATCCACAAGGTGTGAACCGAAACGGCAAATCCGGCGAGGACCACGAGGTTCATGCCCAACATGTGGCGGCGTCGTGCATGCTTGAGCAAGGGTTCGCGCCCTGACAGAGAGGCCCCAAGTCCATCGCCCGCTTTGGTCATCAGGACCAAACCAAAAACGATGGGAACGATGTAGGCGACGAGGAGAAGGTTCTGGTCAACCATGGTCAGGCCTCCTGTGGTGTGATGCGCATGATGGCCTCAAACACCGTTTCTTGCTTGTTTTCGGTGGAGGTCCATGCGACAATGCCATCGGGTTGAATCAAGAAGTAAGCAGGCGTTCCCGGAACTTTCCATTCCTTCATGTTGTCTTGGTCGATATCGTCGATGTAAACGAAGCGATGCGCCCCGCCGGCTCGCTCTGCACAAGCGCTGTCTGCACAAACTTCCTCACCGGACTTATCCCTGAAAGCGACGATCTCATCTCGGCTTGTTTCGTGGCCAGGGATGTCGAGCTCCGTGGCGCTGGCGATGAAATTCACGATGGGGCCGTCCCATGGACCCATGCCAGGGTTGGTTTGGTGTGAGGTTCGGAGTTTCATGAAGTATTCAGCATCGTAACCCACGTCATCGGCTGAGCGTACACAGAACGGACAATCCGTGTCCATGAACTCAACAACCATCCACTCTCCATCCGCGTCCCCTGCCGTCCAATTCTTTGTTAGGTAGCTGTCCATGTCAAATTCGTACCATGAACTGCCGTTGTAGGCCTTCCCTTCCAACATGGGGGCTCGGTCGCCCTCTTTGGTTCCCACTTTGATGGGGTCGGTGGTCAAGGCGAGGAATATGATGGCCACGAAGAAAAGCGCCATGACTTTGATGGCTGTATCGGTGCGTACATCGGCTTCAGTGTTGGTCTTCATCGGGTTCACTCCAATCCAATTTCTTCAAGCAGGCACTCGGCTGTGTAGCGAATCGCCTCTTCGCTGTTCATCTTCACATCAAAGCCTGCTTTGAGCATTTTCTCAATTCCAAGACGTGCACGAGGAATGTCCCCCGCCCATCCACGGTCACCACCAGTGTATTCGATGCTGGCGTCATGACAACCCGTCACATCC
>JAYYBT010000132.1:0-5225 GCA_036162675.1 Thermoplasmatota archaeon | reverse complement strand
CTCAAGAGTTGACCTCCAAGTTCTTGGCTTGCCTCTGGGTCTTGGAGAGCCTTGGTTTGATGGACTTGAACCGGCGCTCGCACGTGCCATGATGGCCATCCCTGCTGCAAGAGGTGTGGAAATCGGTCATGGGTTTGGTGTCCAAACCATGCGCGGAAGTGAACACAACAACCCGTGGGGTGGTTCCTCTGATGACCCGGTGCTGTTGGGCGAGCGCCCAGACGCGGCTCTTGCAGGCTTGTCCACCGGTGCACCCGTCAACCTGCGTGTTGCGTTCAAGCCGCCCTCCAGCATTCCTCGTGTCCAACACACATTGAACATGAAAACCAACCAGCAAGAACCCTTGGTCGTCAAAGGTCGGCACGACCCTGTCCTCGGCCCTCGGGCGGTCGCTGTGGTTGAGGCCATGGCCATCTTGGTGGTTGCTGACCTGATGATTCGTGGAGGTTTTGACCATGAATGAACTCCCTGTGGTCCACAAATTTGGAGGCTCCTGCCTGCGGGATGCATCGGACTTGGAACACATTGCAGAAATCATCACCAAAGCGGACCATCCTGTCGTTCTCGTCGTCTCCGCCCTTTGGGGCACCACCGATCGTTTGATGCGTGCCGCACAAGAACCACGTTATGCTGGACGCTTGGTCAACGACCTTGCCAGTCATCATTTGCGTTTTTCACCGACGCTCATCGAATCACCGCTCTACGAAATTTTTCAGCGGGTGCTGGATGGAATTGAGGAGTCCTTGACCGCTTTGGCCACCGATAGAGACGACCGTCAAGCGTACAATCAGCTGCTGGCGTCCGGTGAGCGGTTGTCCGCCCTCGTCATCGCCCATGCCTTGTCGATTCGTGGCATTGAAGCCCACCCGCTTGGCTCTGAGGACATCGGATTGCAGCTCAACGGCGAAGGAACAGCCACCCAAGTTGACCTCACAGGTTCTCGAAGGAAACTCGACCGAGACGCGTTTCACGGCGTGCCTGTCGTCACCGGCTGGTTTGGAGAAGGAACAGATGGGAACATCGCCCTGCTTGGGCGGGGTGGAAGCGACCACACGGCAACCGCTTTGGCTGCGCTCTTGCAAGCGCAACGCGTCGTGTTGTGGAAGGACGTGCTTGGCATCTATCCAGTGAACCCACGCTGGGGCGTACAATCAGCTCCAATCCCCTACCTCGGCTACGGTGAAGCCATCGAATTCTCAAACGCCGACGCGACCATTCTTCACCCTGCCACGGTGGAACCCGTTTACGAAATGGGTATTCCCATCGAAATCCGCCACCTGTCCCGCTACAAAGAAAACGGGCTGAAGACCGTCATTGGCCCTGACATTGAGACCGAGCCCAACATCAAGGGCATCGCTTGCATCCCCCGCGTGGCCTGCGTGAACGCAGAGGTCCGCTATGCGCAAGATGCTGCGCTGGAACTGAGTGACCTGCTCCAGGAACTGAACGAGGCGAACGTACGCATTTGTTCCTTTGAAACCACCAACGCTCAATGGCGATTTGTGTTCCCTCAGCACGAGGTTTCCAGAGGTGTTCACATCATCAAGCAGCGGTGCACGGTGGTGGATTACGAATACTATGCAGCCATGCTTTCATTCATCGGGTGCAGAGATATCGATTACCTGCAGGAAAAACTTGCTCAATACCACGATGTCAACGAAGGCCAGCTCTACCAGTCGGTCACGTCCATTCACATGCTGTCAAAGCGTGCCGACATCTCTCGGATGCTCGACGAGATGATGGCGCTCGTGTCAAAAAGCGGCGAGTGAATCACTCTGCTTGCTTTTCTCGGAATCGCTGAAGGTGGGTTGGGAGGTTGAGTCCGAACAAGATGCCGACGGTGATGAACACAAACATCGTACCGAGAGCAACGCCGTAAACTGAGGTCAACTCCACGGATTCACGCATGCGGTTCGCCGTATCGCCAGAGAAGATGCCAACAATCCATGGGAGGATGGTGTTCGCCGACAACACAAACCAAGCCAATAAGGTGGCGAGAACGGGGTTGATGACCAATGAGCGGTGGTACTTGGAAACGATCTTCTTGGGGTTCATCACGTAGACTTCATTGGTTCGAATGCTCGTGTCGAGCATAGAGTATCGAATGACACCGTTGCTGAGTTCAAAGTACATGATAAGCAACACGGCGTAGATAACCACCAAAACCGAAAGCATGGTCGGGTTGTTTTGCAAATTAAGCAGGTTGTTGGAAAGGGACGTGGTGGAAGAGGCAAATCGCAAAATGGCCAGGATAAACAACAGATTACTGCCCAGCGACAAACGTGCATCACGCTTGAAGGTCCCCATGAATCCGAGGACGGTGGCGGCTGCGATGATGGTCAACTGCATGATGTTGGCCAGGCCGAGGCTGCCCGTGAGAATGTACCAAATCGTCCCTTGTGGAGGCGAGATGATGTAGGTCAAGAACGCCAGAGCAACCAAAACACCGTACACACCGATTTGGAGGTTCTGAACCATCTTATCGGGTGGTAGGAATTTCATCTTTGGAACAAGGGGTCCGCCGAGCAAACTCTCGATAAAGGATGGAATCTCAACGGTGGGAATGGCGTCCTTGGGGATGTCACTCCCGGCGCCAACTTGGCCTGCGGCCTTCTTGCGAGACGGTGCTGAAGAGCGAACCGTTTTTCCATCGTACAGATGCGAGGTGTCGGCTGAAGGTCGATTGATGGCCATAACTTCACCTCAGAAACCTCGTGCTCCTGCAAGAGCGGTGGAAAGGAGCATGTCTGGCTCCCAATCCATGATGTTCACGCCAAGACCACGGAGTTCGCCGATGAGGACGTCTCGCTCGGTCTTCATGACCTCGTATCCGGTTCGGTCAATGCGCTTGGCATCAAATTCGAACTCAAGAGAGGACGGTGAAAGCACGGTGACATCGAAGTCTCGTGCACGGAAGTCTCGCAGTGCATTGACAATGGTCGGGTCATCTTCCAGGTTTGAGAGGAAGATAATGGGACTGCCCTTGTTGATGTGGGGCAGAATACGGTTCACCACAACCTGCAACGGAATGTTTCCACGGGCGACGGCGCCGGCCAACTTGGTCAAGATGACGTAGAGTTGCTTCTTACCGGTGTCTCGGTCAACGCTGACCACTTCATCACCGTACACGATAACACCAACGGAGTCACGGCGGCCAAGGAAGTACTTGGCCAACGATGCAGCTGCTCGGGTGGAATACACCAAAGCGTTGCGAGAAACCGGACCCGTTTCAGCAACAGCGCGGGAGTCCACGATGATGATGACGTCGGAAACAGCGTCTCGCTCGCGCTCGTTAACCATGAGTTTACCCGAACGTGCGTAGGCAGACCAGTTGATGGCACGGAAGGAATCGCCCTCAAAGTACTCACGAAGGGAGTAGAATTCCGAACCAGGACCGGGTTGTCGAATGTTGACGGCACCGGTGAAGATCTTCGGGACACGGGACTTCACAAAGGTCTCCTTGAGGTCCTCCATCTTGGGGAACACGAGGAAGTCGTTGTAAACGTGCAATTCCTTTTCCTTGTGGAACAAGCCAAAGGCATCCTGAATACGGACGGTCACCGGCCCGAGGCTGTAGAAACCTCGCAGTGGGCATTCAACGGTGTACTCGATGAACGTCTCTCGGCGCGGGCCGAGTTCCATCAAGATGTAGTTGGCACCTTCCTTGATTCGCATGACTTCAGGAACACGGTCACGCACTTCCAAAATCTTGGGCAGCGATGATGTGTTCTGCATTCGCAGAGTGACATTCAATTCTCCATCCTCAAACATGCGTGCGCTGGACAGCTTTCGCATGGCGACAACGTTGCCCAAGGCAACGCCTTCCTCACCACTCCATTCTTCAGCACGACGACCGCTCGATGCAACATCCGCATGGTTCCCAATGAGTGCAGCCCATGTGAGGAACACGAAGATAACCACGGCAATCGTGACGAGTTGGGTGTTTCGGAGCGTCAAGCCAAGCAAGTACATGGCAACAGCTAGGCTGCCAAGCATGGCTGACTTGCGACTCCACATGTTTGATTCACCTCAGTGTGTTTGCGTTTCAACTTCAAACCGTTGGCACAGGGACTTCGCGCAGGATGGACTGGATGACCTCTCCTGATTCGAGACCCTTGATTTGGTGCTCTGGCTTCAAGATGATACGGTGAGCGATGGCGAGTTCGGCGATGGCCTTGACATCGTCGGGGGTGACGAAGTCGCGACCTCGCAGAGCAGCGGCTGCTCGGGAAGTCTTCAGCAAAGCCTGGGAACCACGAGGCGAAGCGCCGACGAGAACTCGAGGGTCCTCACGGGTGCGCGACACGATTTCAACCATGTACATGCGAAGGGCTGGGTCGACGTAGACGTCTTCACAGGCTTGCTGCATAGCGATGACACGAGCAGGGTCGGTGATAACGTCGACATCGACGGCGTCCTTTCCACGGCTGATACGGCGGGCGAGGATTTCGTCCTCGTCTGCACGGTCAGGGTAACCGACGGACATCTTGAACATGAAACGGTCAAGTTGTGCTTCGGGAAGTGGGTAGGTACCTTCCTGTTCAACCGGGTTTTGGGTGGCCATAACAATGAACGGAGCAGGCAACTTGTGGGTTACCGTACCGATGGTCACCTGCTTCTCCTGCATGGCCTCAAGCAGTGCAGCTTGGGTCTTGGGAGGTGCACGGTTAATCTCGTCAGCGAGGAGGAGATTACAGAACAATGGACCGGGCTTGAAGGTAAATTCGCCCTTCTTGGCGTCGTAGATGTTGGTACCGGTGATGTCAGCGGGGAGCAGGTCAGGCGTGAATTGAACACGCTTGAAGTCACAACCCAATGCATCGGCGAACGTGTTGGTCATCAACGTCTTTGCCAGACCGGGGTAATCTTCGAAGAGAAGGTTCCCGTTGGACAGGATGTTGATCAGCACGTTGTCAATGACGTGTGACTTACCGATAATGACCTTCTGGACTTCGGCGGAGATTGCCTGGGCAATCGCACCGACGGCCTTGAGGCGCTCTCGGACTTCAGGGGTACTCTGGTGCTTCGGCTGGGCCGGAGCGGCCGGTGCTGCAGGCGCAACAGGTGCGGCGGGTGCTGCGGGTGCCACGGGTGCGGCGGGTGCGGCAGGGGCCACCGGTGCTGCTGGCGCTGCAGGAACAGGCGCGGGCGGGGCTGCTGGGGGGGCTGGGGGTTGCATTTCTTATCCTCCTTGTTTCAATTTCCCCAACGACGGATTTGCGGGA
>JAYYBT010000131.1:0-10517 GCA_036162675.1 Thermoplasmatota archaeon | reverse complement strand
AAAGGACCTCAGCACCGGTGAAATCCTGGCGCCCCTGACCGCAGGCAACCGCGGTGGTCTGCTCCCCTCGGACCAAATTTACGCCTTGGACACCGACGGCACCAACCTCTACATCGGCACGCAACAAGGTGCTCGCAAGTGGGACGGAAACCAAATGACAAGTTTCGGTCAAGGCTCATCTTGGCAAACGCGCCCTCAGCAATTCTTTGACTTCGCCGTCGAATCCGGCATCAGCGGTGGAAGCCTCTACGCAGGTACGAACATCGGCGTCTGCAAATACAGCATCGCAACCATGGGTATCAACGACTGCCAGAACGTCTACGACGGCATGCCCAACTGGGCCACCTACAGTGTGGGCTACGACAACACCTACGTCTACGGTGGCACCACTTCTGGTGTAGGTCTCATCACGAAATCCAATTTCCAGCATGATGAGAACTGGGGCCAAGACACCCAAACTGGCAACGCCGTGGTGGAGATCATGGGCAACACCGCCTACATTGGAACAGAAGGCTTGGGCGTGTTGCGCTACGACATCGCCAACAACCAGTGGCTCACGCCCTTCACCGAAGACAACGGTGTGCTCGACGGCGGCAACGACGATGTCACGGGGCTGGTTGCTGATATTCGGCCCAACCTGTTGTGGGTGGGTGGCGATGACGGGTTCCAACTCATCAACGTCACGACCGGTGGCGAGGCCTACGATATCGAACGTTCAAGCAGCCTCTACAACGCCAACAGCGCACCCCACGACATGCTGATTCACAACAACATCCTCTACTACCACGCCAGCACCTCAAGCGATGAGGTCAGTCGGCTCGACGTGGCCAATTTGACCGCTCTGAGCAATCTTGACATCGGCGCCCAAGTCGGTGAGAACGGTGGCGACATCGTCAACATGGAAATGTCGGGTGATACGCTCATGGTCAGCGTCGTGTCCGGCCAGTGGTGGGACACCGACGGCTCAGGTGGCATCGCACGATGGAACACCACCACATCATCATGGGAGGCAAACATCTTGCCAACCGGGTCCATCGACCGTGTCACCGCATACGAATCCTCCAACGGCAACACGTGGGTCTCGTGGGGCGAGTTGAAACTGGAACTTTACGACAGCAGCCAAAACCTCGTGAATTCATGGACCAACCTTGGGTTCCCCATCCGTGGCATTGTGGAGCACAACGGTGAGACGCTCTTTGCTACAGAAGACGGTGTTGAACGGTACAACGAGAACACCAACACGTGGAACACCACGTGGGAAGCCGGCAATGGATTGCCCAGCAACGCTGGTGATATTTTCTACGAACTCTGGACCGACGGCACCCACCTGGTCGTTGGTGGTGCAGACTTCACCGGTTTTGGTCAATTCCGAGAAGGGATCATTTCACACCGAAACGGTGCTGGTGCATGGACCGCTTACCCCGCCGATTCAAACAACAACATCCCAGATGGCTACCCAATTTCCATGGAAATGTGCGGTGGCATGCTGAACATCGCCATGTACAACAACAACGGCGGTATCGCTCGCATCGACTTGCAAAACGCCACGGTCAACTCAGGCTTCGACAGAAGTCAACTCGACGGGAACGCCCCCGCCTCGGTCACCTGCGATAACCAAGACACCCTTTACATCGGCTACTACAACGACAACCAACCCATCAGCCGCTACAGCTACGCTACCTCGGCCTTCCTCTCCAGCCTCACCACCTCCAGCCACAACCTGCCCAGCGACCGAGTATGGTACGATGCGCTCTCACACTCGGGCACGCAACTCATCGTTGGCCATGACGTTGGAAACTTCGGTCAAAACCTCATCGCAGGAGGGTACTCGACCCTGGTGGCCAACGGCGCCACCGCTCTGCAGGCTCAAATCCAAGGTGCAGGTTCTCCTGTCACCTCCTTGCAGTGGCTCAGTGGTTCATCCGAATGGCTCATTGGCCGAGCCGGTGGCTCTTCCGGCTACAGCGAAGTCGCCACACTCTCCTCTTCTGGGCTGCAAACGGTTGTCGACCTTCCAGGCCTCGTCAGTGGCCAAGTCACTTCCATGGTCGCCAACGCCACGCACCTGTGGGTCACGACTGGATCATCCGCCACCACAGGAAACTTTGGCGGCACCGGAACCGGTTTGCTTCAGGGGACCTTCCTTCCCAACGGAACGGTTGAATGGGAATTCGGATGGACTCTCCCCGGCAACACGGTGGCCAGCGACCTTCATCTTCACGGGACGGATTTGTACATCGCTTCGTCCCCCGGTGGCATGCTCAAGCTCAACACCCTCACCAAGGTCATCTCCAGCATCGGAGGCTCACTCCACACAAAGTTCGACACGATGCACACCTACAACAGCCAACTTGTGATTGGCCTCGCCGGTGAAGGAGGAAGCCCGCCCGGCGTTCAGATGTTCAATCCAAACACCGACCAGTTCGGGAATGGGCGACTCATCGCCGGTCTGCCTTCCAACATCGTGAACGGTTTTGCCGACAGCACCGGTGTGCTCTACAGCGCTACAGACGGTGGCATTGGACGCTGGAACTACACCACCAACGACTGGATGGATTCCATCACCGTTTCCAAAGGCTTGCCAACAAACGTCGTTGAGGACGTTGTGGTCATCGGCTCCGATGTTTACATGGCCACGCCGTTGGGTGTCTTCGTTTGGGACCCATCCACGCAAAGTGGCACCACGTTGACCAAAACGAACGGATTGATGGGTCAATCTGCGTGGGGACTGGCCGTGACCACCAACAACGTCGGCACCTCCACCCTCATCGTCGGTCATGACGGGCGAGGTGCGGTGGACCGCCCTGGTGTGTCGCTGGTCGACCCCAGCACCCTCCAAGTCAGTTCCACCCACCGCTTTGACCAGTTGCCATCGAACACCGTGACGGCGCTCGCAGCGGACTGGTGGGGCATCCACATGGCCACCGACGTGGGTCCGTTAACCCACTGGAACGCTTCAAGCGGTGATTTCGAAGACGGCACGTCGGCCTTCCAAATCCAATACCCGGTGACCCACATGGTCAGCGATGGCGACGAGTTGCTCTCGGTCGGCTCCCAAAACAACCTGATGCTCTCTGAGGCACGAACCAACAGCCACGCCTTCACGACCAGTCTCAGAGCCATGGGAGCAACGACCGCCATTTTGGGCGCCAACCACATTTGGGCCATCACTGACGAGAGCGACTCGGGCACCATGGCGTTACAGGCATGGGAGCGAACCGGTCAATTTACCCCGGTGGATTCCACTTCAATGCGCCGAGCCTTGCCGCTGACCGTACGGACTTTCGGCGGTGTTGGTGCCGGCGGTGGTGGCCTCAACATCACCACCATGACCCATCCCGGCATGCAGATTGACCTCGTTGACCCGTCGAGCGCTTACGCCCTTGACAATACGGTGGGCACGCCCGGCGTTCACGGTCTGCTGTTCCAAAACGTACCCGTCGTGTTGACGTCCCCAACCACTGGAGCCGCCGTGTGGGCCAAGTCGGTCGCTTTGGAATACGATGTGCTTCTCAACCTCAGCCAAGACCCCGGGCTTGCGCTCAACCTGCAGGACGCCGTCGATAACGGCATGTTGTACAACAACACCCGCCACGTCACGCTCCGCCTATTCTCGCCTTCAAACGGCAGTTTGGAAGCTCGCCTGACCTACGATTATGTTCGAACCGATACGCCGGTGAGCATGGAGGGCTTGGAGGACCGCCCCGACGATGGCGGTGGTGTGCTGACCGCCTCATGGTCCTTGGTTCACGACGAGGACTTCGCTCGATACCTCGTGTTCCTCAACGAAGGCCCGTGGACCACGGCACCCACAGAACTGGAGCTGCTCGGCCAAACGCCCGACAAGGCCGTTTCCCTTCACAGCCGCCTGGCAGCCGATATCGAAACGGCCAACGGCGTTCCACTCAAGGACGGAACGGAGTACTACGCCGTCGTTGTTGCTGAGTACACCGACGGCCGTTGGGGCAAGGTCTCCCAGCCATTGGGGCCTGCTTCGCCGAGTGACGAAATCCCTGGTGCACCGCTCTGGGCGAGCGCCAGTGCCATGGGAAGCAACGGTGACGACGGCGATATTGAACTCGAATGGGCTCGGTGCACAGCACTCGACCTCGCCAGCACCAACGTGTATGTCTCAACCACCCCAATGGTGGATGCATTGGGCCGAACGCCCTACACCTCCTATGCACCCAACGAAGGGAATCAATCCGTCATCTCGCAGACCCCTGGTGTCCCCGTTTGGATTGGCTTCACCTGCGTTGATGAAGCAGGCCAAGAGAACCTTTCGGACGTCACCGTCGTCGGACCGGTGGTGCCCACCGGCGAACTGAACGATAACGACGCTCCCGACCCCATCACGGGGACCGAAGCCAAAGATGTCGCGAACGATGAAGGCGGACGCATCGCTGTGCACTGGAACACCAGCGCAGCCGAAGACTGCGCCTTCTACACGGTGTTTGTCCAGCAGGGCGGCGATGCGCAAGATGACGGCATTGTTGGAAGTGTTGATGGCTTCTCGCAAGCCGCCGTGGTGAACCCATGCGATGAAAATCAAACCATCATTTCCTCGTTGGACGGTGTCCCGCTCATCGACGGCCAAATCTACACCGTTGGCGTGGTCGCCTACGACGTTTGGCTCAACGGCAACGTTGACGAGGTCATGTTGGTGACCGCCACGCCGCTCCAGAACATCATCGGCCAAGGCACCACACCGCCACGAATTACGTCCTTGATGGCCTTCGACCACGCTGATGACGATGGCACCGCCATCGACGTGGTTTGGGAGCCCTCAACGGTGGAGGATTTCGCGTCCTACACCGTGTGGGTCGCCAACGCCCCCGTGGAGGATTTGTCCATTGCTTACGCAGCCTTTGGCAACAACCCGAACACCTGTGGTTGTTTCTCCTTCAACAAGCAGTGGATTGACGAACGCACCAACCCCATCGAGTTGACCATTTCATCGGCCCTCTACGTAGAGGACGGCTCGGACCTCTCCGCAGGCACGCCCGAATTGATTCGTCCTGATGTGGAACTCTTCGTGGCCGTGACGGTTCACGACCTGAAGGGCAACGTCCACTTGACCGAATTGACTCAAGTTAGCGTGACGCCAATTGACAACATCAATGACAAGACGGCGCCTGACCGATTGACCGAACTGACGTTAACCGACCGTCCCAACGACGATGGCAGCGCCTTGCTGCTTTCCTTTGACCTCTCCGAGGCCGATGATGTATGGGAATACCTCGTCTATGCAGAGACCTACGACTTCGAAAGGACGGTTGGGCAACGCGGCACCCAAATGGCGCTCAACCCCATCGCTACGCTCGACAGGGCTCCAAGCCTACCACTTGTTATCGACGTGATCTCTGGCGATGTACCCGTCATCGCCGGACAGAAGGTTTGGGTGGCGGTGGTCGTCATGGACTCGTCCGGAAACGCTCATTATGACATGCTCGAGATGAAATCCGCAGAATCCACCGACGAGGGCATCACCGACCCTGGCGTGTACCTCCCGGACATTGAGGAGGTTGAAGCGGAGTGGTTTGAAGAGAACAGCATCTTCGTTGAATGGCAGCATTCGGTGAATGCCAACGTTCGCGGCTATCACATCTACATCAGCGAAGAGATGTTCACGAGCACGGACGACGCCACCATGGTGGGTGAAACGGTGTCGGCCAATTCTTTCCTCATCACACCGGATCTCTTTGACGGTTTGACCAACACATCAGCCTACTATGTCGCCGTCGTGCCCTACGACGACGCCGTGGCCAAATCAACGGTTGAAGCGGTGAAACTCGGTGCGTTGAGCGGTGGCGATGGCGATGATGGTGCAGGTGAAGGCGACAGCCCGCTCTCCCTTGAGTCGTTGCTGACCACACCCAACCTCATCGCAGCCGGTATGTTCCTCATCGTGCTCCTCTTGCTCGTCCTGGTCGTTCGGGGCCGAAGCAACTCCAAACAGCGCTCGAAGTCGTGGGAATTGCAAGAAGCAACCTGGGGTATTCAGGACAGTAACTGGGACTCATCCACTCCGGTTGCCCCGAGTCCCGCAGCACCCGCCGCTGCTCCTGCACCGCCGCCCGGCATCTCCACCCAACAAGCCAACGACATCTACGCGGCTGCCAACCAAATTCAATCAGCGGATTATGGTCGCCCTGCCTACCAAGCAACACAACCGGTCCTCAAACCACAGGTTGACCCCTCGCTGCTCGACGGACTGCTGGACGAGCCTGCACCGGCGCAAAAGATGCCAGAAATTGACACCTCCTTCCTTGACGATTTGTTGTGAGGGCGCACCATGGTGAACAGCGGTCCACGCTCGGAAGTGTTCACGACGGTCCTTGTCAATGAACACGGCGCCGTTGCCGATTGGAGGGCGCACCGTCAACGCTTGGCGGAGCATGCAAAGCGCCTGCGAATCGAATTGCCCAGCGAACCACCAAACATCACCGCCGAATCTGAACAAGCAGGCTGGCGGCTAGCCCGTATTTCCTGTGCGGCGGGAGATGATGCGTGGCATGTCAGGCAACGCCCACTGACCTTTCGCGACGAAGCCATCGACGCCATCACCGTTCCCGCACCACGATGGAATGAACGAACCAACGGCACAAAACACGGCGACTGGACGGCCTACTCAACCGCTGCAGAAGCAGCGGCCAACGCTGGTTGCGATGCGGCCTTGCTGGTTCATGATTACGCCATTGTTGATGCAGACCGAGGCACACCGATGGTGCTGGACGAGGACGGAACGGTGTGGATGTCGCCGTCCAACGACGGAGGCGTGGACGGCATCACAGCAGCCGTTCTTGAATCGCTCTTACCCGATGCAGGGTTGCCCGTGGTCAGGGGACGATTGAATGAACGAACGGTGGCTCGTTGTGCGGAAATGGTCGTGGTGGGCACAGGTATGGGCGTGTGCCGAATCAACGGCGTGGACGGTGAAGCCATCGGGGATTCGGACGTGCTCTCAACGACATGCCAGCGGCTGATGGCCCAACATTTTACGGAGGAGAGCACGTGGTCCGTCGTGGGGCCACACGATGTCTGAACACGTGATGGCCCTCGTTGAGCAACTTGAGGTCAACCAACTTGTGGGCAAGGGGGCTTTCCGCTTCGGCGCGCCAGACCGTGTGCTCTTGGTTTCAGGAGGACCGCCCTCGCACCTCGCCAAGCATTCCCTCATCGCTGCACCCTCAACCAAACGGGTGGTCATTCGCCAACCATCACGCAGCACGCTTGCGAGCGCAGAACCCCACGAACCCTTGAAGGGGGAAATTCATCTCACGCAAGAGCGCCCGCTACTGGAGGCAGAAGTGGAGGAATGGAAGCACGGGTCATGGTACCACAGCGTAACCCTACGAGCGAGGGACCTCGAAGACGTCTTTGCAAAGTTGAGCCGAGAAACTTCGGATGAACCGTTCAACCATCCCCACACCACCTCCCTCCCCCAACGGGCGTTCTGGTCGGGTGCCTTGGCCTACGACCTCGTCCAGTGGACCCAACCGCTTCGCCTTCAACACCCACCTTCGGAGGGTGCACTGTTGGCTGTCTTGTGGCAGGTGAACGGTGGCGTGGTCATCGACCATCACCGCGACAGTGTGGAGGTGTTTGGACAGGACGATGCGTGGTGCCGTGCAGCCGAGGCTTGCATTTCGTGGAACGGTGAGGTCGTTTCAGTACCGTCTGCCCAACCGCATCGTGAAGCGGTGACCCACACCGATGAAACGCACGAAGGCAATGTGGAAGCCGTGCGCCAAGGCATCATCAACGGCCAGGTGTACCAAGTGAACATCGGCAAGCACTGGCAGGGAGAAATTGACCACCCTTACGCCGTCTACCAACGCCTGTTGAGAAGCAACCCCGCACCGTTTTCCGCTTACACCGAAGCGCATGACCTTGGTTTTGCCCTCGCCAGTTCATCGCCTGAATCCCTGTTGATGTGCGACGGCGACACGCTGCAAACGTCACCCATCAAGGGCACCTGCCCGCAAGGTTCGACCGCTGACGAAGCCGCCCGCTACCGCGAGGCGATGATCGGCGACGAAAAGGAACGGGCAGAACATCGAATGCTGGTGGATTTGATGCGCAACGATTTGACGCAAGTCGCTGTTCCAGGAACCATCAGCGTTGACCGTTTTGACGTCGAGGCCTACGCCAATGTCCAGCATTTGGTCAGCCATATCACCGCTCTGCTCCGGCCAGACGAATCAGGTGCAAGTGCACTGCAAGCGGTCTTCCCGGGAGGGTCCATCACGGGGTGTCCCCGAACCATGGTGTGTGCCGTCATCGACCGGTTGGAGGAAATGCCTCGTTCCTTCTGGACGGGCTCCATCGGCTACATCGACGTCCACTCTGGCCAATCGGCTTGGAACATCTTGATTCGCACCCTTGAAGCCCATCGGCAAGCCGGGCGCTGGAACGCCTCAGTCGGCGCAGGTGGCGGCATCACCATCGCTTCTCGGCCGAAGAACGAGGTTGAAGAAGCAGCTTGGAAAGGCGCTGCACTGAGGGTGGCTGCAGGATGGATGAAAGAAGAACAAACGTCCTTGCCGACCGGTGATTTGGCCATCCACCCCCTCCAACCGCCGCTTCGAAGTCACGCTTCGTCAAACACCGGCGAAATTCGAACGCTGGACGAGGCGCTTCAGGGGGAGGGAAAACCAAGCGTTCTCTTCATTGACAACCTCGATTCTTTCTCCCTCAACATCGCCGATGCCATCGCCCAAACGGGACGAGATGTCGTGGTGCTCGAGGGACGTTCGCCTTTGAGCGAGCAGTGGCTGGATCCGGTGGCGCTCCACAATGTGCTTGACCGATTGCGCCCGACACATCTGATCCTCGGCCCGGGCCCAGGGCGGCCTCAGGACGCCTTGCTGACGATGGCGTTGGCCCACCTTGCACTCAACGGGCAGCTGACCATGCCCGTGCTGGGCGTTTGTCTCGGACATCAGGCACTGGCGCTTGCCGACGGGCGAAACGTCGTGTCCTCTCCATTTGGACCGGTTCATGGCGTGCCGGTTGAAGTCGACCACGACGGGACAGGGGTCTTCGTTGGGCAAGGTCAAGGCTTGAAATTCACGCGATACAATTCACTGGTCGCCATCGAAGACGGGGAGCATCAACTCGTGGTCAACGCGACGGAAGCGACTTCTGGACTCATCATGGGGTTGCGTCACCCAACCCTTCCGCTTCACGGTGTTCAATTCCATCCCGAATCCATCGGTTCCCGAGACGGGGAGCACGTCATTGCCCAATTCCTTGCCATTCAATCGGATGGTTGAAGAATCCCTTACGGCTGGACTGAACAGGGAACAGCCATGCCGACCTGCAGACTCTGTGCAAGCACCTACCCTCGTGAGTTCTTCATTCACGGAAACGGCCAGTACACACAAGTCTGCGTTCGATGCGGGGTGGAAAAGGGACTGGTGAAGAAAGAAGACGCTCCTGTGCTGTTCGAGAAGAGCACCTCAAGCGCTCGTTTTTCCACCATCGCACGCCGATACAGCATCTTCCTCTATCTCCCCTTCCTGTGGGTGTTGTGGGGCTCTACCCTGTCTGGGGTTGAACCATGGGGTCTGTTTTTCCTCATCTTGTTGATTTTGCTCACCCTCGCCGCTCCGGTTCTCTTCATCTACCGAGGCGGGCAATACTCCGGTGACATGGCTCGACTAACGCCCGCTTACGACCGTCCAAAGGGCCACTGAGGCTCAAGATTTGGCGTGGATTTTCAGCACGTCGCCATCAGCCAATTCGTGGTCAGCACCAACGACCCGGCGAGTTCGACCATCAACACCTCGGATGAAACCGGCCTCTAAATCGGTGTGAACGCGTCCAGCGAGGGCCTTGGCATGAAGACCCGAAGGGACGACCAAAGCATCGGGAAGCACGCGTCCGTCGCCGTCCACCCAATGCGTTTCGTCCTGCACCGGATAGACCACCATGTGGTTCAACCGGTCAAACAAGACCTCGTCCATCAGGTTGGCAAGACCCGTTCCTCCGGCGGCTTGCAGGCGCTCCTGCATGTGATTGAGAGCTTTTTTCTGAGCCTCGTTGAGGGTGGCTTCAGCCTGGACATCAAAGCGGGGCTGTCCGCTGCGATAATCGATGAGCCCCGCCGAAGAAGCACGGCGAAGGGCGAGTTCCATGTCGGCCATGCACGCGTACATGGAACGGTCTGAAAACGCTTCAACCACACCCTTTGGAGCGATGTCCATTTTGTTGGCGGCGTAGACAATGGGGAACAATTGTTCTCGCATGCAGCGCCCAAGAAGATGGAGGGAGGCGCTGTCCCAGTCCCAGGGTTGAGCGTCTGAGGTGTGAAGTTCGTTGAAGGTCGTCATGCCTTGTGCGACGAGTGGCGGGGTCGCCCCCAACCCGCTGAGGCGTTCTTGAACAAAGGACGTCAGTCCCTTTTCGCCTTCGGCCTGAACACGACGAACACCACGGTTCCAGCCGTCTTCCAACAAGCCGCCAATCCAAGCGTCCAACTCTTGTTCAAGGAATTCGATTTCAGCCTGGAC
>JAYYBT010000130.1:0-6520 GCA_036162675.1 Thermoplasmatota archaeon | reverse complement strand
CAATCTGGAATGTATCTGGATTCTATTGCAGTCGAGGAAATTCAAATGTACACCGAATGAGAGGGTCAATGGAAAAACCCACTGATTCGTTTTAGCCCAATCAGAGGGCTCGCAGTGGGCTTTGTCATAGCCTACCCTGTGATTGGGAGGGTGCAGACCATTCACGCACGCTGAAGGTGAAACCGGACCACCTTGGCGACGCCCCGATGAAGGTCGGATTCGTCAAGTTCGGTTTCCTCCACGCTGGCTCGGATGATGCGCATGGGCGGGGCGAGCGGCCCGGTCAATTCTTCGAGAACCTCGTCGAAATCAAACAGCAAGTCCAGCGATTTTGGCCCGCCGCTCGTGAGCGGAAGCTGGGTTTTGTGGTAGCCCTCCATAACAAAGTGGCCACCAGGGGCCAGGGCGTGCAACATCCTCGGCATGTGCTTCTTGCGGATGGCAGGCGGGGTGTGAAACCAAGAGCAGGCAATCAAGCCGTAATGGCTCTCGGGAAAGTCCCGAACCACGAGATCGTCCACGTCGTACGCCACCGAAACACCGTGTTCACCGGCCAGTTGTTCGCATTTTTTCTTGCCTTCAATGGAGAGGTCAAACACCGTGGCAGACCAGCCTTCGCACGCTGCCCAGACTGCATTGCGTCCCTCGCCGTCGGCAGGGAACAGGGCCGCCGGGTTGGGCTCGGGCGCGAGTTCACTGATGCAGGCTTTGAGCCAAGCGTTGGGTTCCTTGCCGTAGGCGTAAACAGGTTCTGCAAAACGACGGTCCCACATCGAGCCGTCCGAACGTTGGTCTTCGTGCATCATTCTTCCTCCGAGGCAGGTGGCGTGAGCATACCGTGCTCGTCGATCACATCGCACGCACCCGGGAGGGCAGCGAGCAAATCGTCGGTTGACAAGCCGGTGTTGCGGTAGATGGCGTTGGCCAGTTGGTCTTTCTTGGTCATGCCCGGTGAGAGAATCGCATAGCGGGGGCACGTGGTTTGGATGTGGCCCGGCGTGCCGCTGACGACCATCGGTACACCGTTGACGGCGATGATACCGATGCCAATGCGCACGTCCATGTCCTTGTACCAGGTACGCTGGCCTCGAATCACGAAAGCCCCCTTGCCAACGAATTCGCCGGTTTGGGCAGACTTCGAAACTTGCGCAGGTTTGACGCTATAGACCGTGCCATGAGCACCTCCTCCGTTCCATGCACGACTCCAAGAGAGCGCCAGAACGGCGGCCTGATGCAGCTTGGCCTCCGAGAGGTTGGTCTCTTCCAATTTGTCCACGAGACGGTAGGCCGGGATGTCAGCGGGAAGGTGAGACGGACGTCGTTCCTCCAAAGCAAAACCCTGAGCGGCACGAAGGCTGCAGGACGGTGCACCGTGGAGGTCAGCGTGCAGGTACATGTCATCGCCCGACAGGTGCTTCTTCACCACAGCGTCGTTGCCTTTGGCATCCTTGCCGCCAACGATGAGGTGGCCGCCCTCAACCATGCCCCAACGGTGCTGTTCGAACCACATGCGCTTGCTTCGCTTGAGTCGGTTGAGCTTCCCGCTGGCCTTTTGCTTGGCTTCGTTTTTGCGAGCCCGCTTGAGTTTCCGTTCGGTTTCAGCGAGGGCTTCAACGGCTCCGGAAGTCTTGTTCTTCTGCTTGCGTGCGGCCTCAAAGTAGCGCTGAGCGTTTTGGTGGACCGTGGCGTCGAGTTCCAACATCACCTGCGGTCCGTTCGCTTCGTTGTTTTCGTCGGGCAGAATGACCGTGATGGTTCGGTCGGCTGGAGCAGCACTGACGATCCACGGGATGCTCTTGATGGCCTTGCGCACGGTGGACCATCCGTCTCGCTCCACGGCTTGCTTGGTTTGGTCGAGAAGGCCTTCAACGTGGCCCCAGTGTTCCTGAATAAGATGCCCGAGCCGCTGCTGTTTCTCGATCTTCTCTGAAAAGCCTGCCAGGGCCTTTTCCTGCTGGGCTTGCCGTCGCTCGAGTTTCTCCACCTCCGTGGACTGGCCGCGTCCGGGCCCGGCCTGCTCAAAGCGCTCCTCTTCGCGCCGCTGAAGAGCGTGAGCGTCGTGTACGCCCTTCCAAACGTCGACGGCCTCGCAAAGTGAAGAAAAACTTACTCGGGGCATACCTTCGTGTTGCGGGAGCAAAATAGGGGTCGCTTCCACCGCTCGTTGCGCCGTCCAATGATGCGCCTCTCCCTGTTCGAGCCCCTCCATGTGAGCTTGCCAGTCTTCGGGGTCGTCGTCCTGAAGGTTGAGCAACAGATGTGCCGCTTCGGTTCCTGCCAATTCCTCCAGCAATTGCTTGAGTGCACCGTAGACGGCCCGAACATCTGCTTCGTTCGTGGGGGAATTGGGCTCATGCTTGGCCAACGCGCACACCGCATTGGCATGTGTGCCGCCGAGGTTGACCTTTCCACCCAATGTAGAGACCAAATCACGGTCCGAGGCTTGGAAGATCTCCTGAAGCGTGGTTTCCTCAAGGGCATAGGGGTCCATGGCAGCGGGCGGGGGCGTGTAGGGGACACCCTTCTTGAGCGTCCGTCCGGCATAGGAAGCGTGGGTCAGCGGCTGGACGATGATGCCCTCTTCGTCCACGAGGATGATGTTTCCATCACGAAACACCTCGACATACAGGGTGCGTTCACCGTTCTTGGTGTCAAAGGAGAAAGCGAGGATGCGGTCGAAGCCGACTTGCTTCACACCCGTCAGACGAGCGTTGCGAAGGTGTTTGCGCAGCACCATGGCAAAGGGCGGGGGCGTCATTGGCATCGGGCGGTCGCGCCTTGAGGTGTAGATGCGCTCGCCACGAACGAACACGAGGTCGCGCTGTTCAG
This sequence comes from Thermoplasmatota archaeon, assembly GCA_036162675.1. Lineage (GTDB taxonomy): Archaea > Thermoplasmatota > Poseidoniia > Poseidoniales > Poseidoniaceae > Poseidonia. The sequence continues at coordinate 3,691 of JAYYBT010000130.1, read as the reverse complement.
CTTCCTTCGGGTTGACTCGGAGCACGATTTGCTCGTAGTGCGGCATGTAGGCCTTCTTGACGTAGGCGCCCTTCAGGGCGTCCAACTCCTGCGCCATCGCACGGAGGTCAAAGCCAGACATCGCCTTCTTCATGGTCTCACCCGTATGGATTCCAACGAACGAGACGACATGAAGGTTTCATGCGGCCTTTCCTCGCTCGCACCGTCTCATTCCTCAACATCGTTGAAGCGTAGCAGGACCTTGCCGATGTTCTTCGCATCGTGGATGTACTGGTGCGCTTCCTGGACGTCCTTGGCGTCAAACACGCGGTCAACGATGGGCTCAAGATGGCCAGTTTGGATGCCCTCAACGATGCGTGCAAGTTGCTCGTGCATGACGGACTCGTTGGACCAGGTGCCCATGTGAACGCCAAACACCGCACGGTTTCTCGTCATCAATCTGAGAGCGTCGAACTTGGGCGTCCGTCGCAGGGCGAAGAGGGCTTTGAGCAAGGAGCGCTTGCCAGACGGGGCGGCCGCCGACATCCCGTAGGTGTAGAGGCGGCCTCCTTCTGCAAGGCAGGACAGACTGCGACGGAGGTGATCGCCTCCGATGGGGTCGAGAACGTGGTCAACGCCCAAACCGTCGGTCTCTGCTTTGATGATGGCTTCAAAATCCTCGTTGTGGCGGTCGATGGGCCGAGCGCCGTACTGCTCAATGATGTGATGCTTGCCTTTGGACGAGGTCGCCCAAACCCGCTCAACACCTGCCCACTTGCACAGTTGCAGGGCCGCTGTTCCCACCCCGCCTGCACCGCCGTGCACGAGCACCTTGTCCTCGGGTCGGAGATGACCGAGGTGGTGAAGCATGTGATGGGCCGTCATGTAGGTGACCGGTGTGGAGGCTGCTGCTTGAAGCGAAATACCGTCCGGCAGGGGAATGACGCGATCAACAGGCGAGAGGACGAAACTGGCCTGGCCGCCGTTTCGCATGGCAGCCACCACTTTTTGCCCCACCTTGAGGCCAGTGACGCCCTTGCCAAGCGCATCGACCACCCCGCTGACTTCGTAGCCCGGCGTGAACGGGAACGGAGGACGGGGCTGGTAGAACCCAAGCCGCATGAGGAGGTCGGCGAAATTGATGCCTGCGTAGGCCACCTTGATACGAACCTCACCTTCCTTGGGGGGCGGAGCCTGCATGGGTTCGGTGGTGATGGCCGAAACACCGCCGGCTTTCTGGATGATGACACGAACACCGCTGCTCATTCAACCACGCTCCATGTCCCGTTCGATTGCATCACGGACCCTTCAGCTTCCAGCGCCATGAGATGAGATAACGTTTGGTCGACCGCCAAACCGGGGTGGGCGTCGGGCGTGTCGGCGTAGGCTTCCACGGCGATGGCCTCAAGGTTGGAGATTCCGTTGGCTACGGCGTTCAACACGTTGGTATGCCGTGCTTTTCGGTGCTTGATGTAGTGATTGATGAGCCGGTCGGGAACGGCGACCACCGGCCCGTGGCTGGGGAAAACGAGGTGCGGCTCGAGGGCTTTCAACCGTTCAAGCTGCTCGATGTACTGCGTCATGTTGCCGGTGTGTGGCGGGATGAGGATCGTTCCGATGCCTGCCAGCATGTCGCCGGCGACCAAACCGGCCTCGCTGAACAGGCAGACGTGACCGGGATGATGGCCGGGTGTGATGAGCACCTGCCAAGATTGCTCGCCAAGCTTAAGCATCTCGCCGTCGGTCAGGATTCGGTCGCACGGGACGCTTCTGGCGGTGTACTCGCTGCCCCATACGGGCACGTCAAAGGCTTCACGGAGCAACGACATGTCAGCAAGGTGGTCGCTGTGGCTGTGCGTGAACAGCACGGCCACCAGCGTGCCTCGGTGTCGCTCAACGGCCGTGGCCAGCACTTCCATGTCCTCGCGCATGCGAACAGCAGGGTCGACCATGACGTACTCACCTTCGGGGTCGCCCACAAGGTAGCAGTTGGTATGGTCGGCCGGCGGCAGGGTGGCGGTCTTGATGGGGATGACCTCCACACCGTGAGCAAACAGGATGGAGCGTCGCCCGGGGAGTCGCTTGGCGATGTCAGCCGAAGCCGCTTCCATGTCTCTGCCCGTTCGCTCCAACGTCCGCTCAATTTCCATCAGAAGGGTGACCACGGGAGGAGCGACTTTGATTTCATGGGCTTTCCAACGGGAAAGAATTGCCGTGGGTTTGGCCCACATCACTTCGGTGAATTCGGTTTGAGGCTCGAGGTCAATGTCGGGGACAGTGGCTGCGTCGCCGAGGTGGAGGTGCAGGAAGGCGTTGTCAAACTGAACGGGGCCGAAAGGCGGTGTGATCCGGTGGCTCAGGGTTCGAATGCGTGTTCGGTCGACAGGAAACGAACCGGCCTTGGCGAGGGGAAGCCACTGGGTTTTGTCGTCAACGATAGCCTGTCGGTCATCGGGGCGAAGAAGGACTGCGCCGTCCCCGCTGGCTGCAAGACCGAGCTCCTCACTCATCTCTCGCATGATGCAGGCAATGGAGGCGGCTTCTGGGCCGGCGAGGGCAGGGAGGGCTTCAACGGCAGCGTGGTCAACCCGTGAAACGCCGCCACCTGGAAAGGCCCAGTAGTTGGGAAAGGCCCGCATGGTGGGGGAGCGCAAACCGAGCAGCACCTCTACGCCATCCTGACCATCGCGAGTGAGGGTCATCGTCGCTGTTGGACGAGGGGTGCCTCTTGATTGGGCACTGAGGTTGACGCCTTCGGGGACCTCACTCATGACCTGTGCTCCGTCGTTCCACTTTCAAAGCCTTGGGAACCCGAAGGTTGGCAGGTGAGGGTTGGCGTCGGCTTCAAATAACGCGAGCAAGGAGGGACAGGCATGACTCACGACTCGGTGGAGGAGCACCTCGCTGAGCTCGCAGAATTGGTGGCTCAAGCCGAAGCCATGGGCGTTGACTTGTGGCCCGAACCTAAACCGGTCCGTCCATGGGCCAAGTATGCGCTGGCTTCGTTCATGATCATCATGATCATTTCTTGGGTTTCCAAGGCCATGGTCCGGTTTGCCGACCTTTGACCGGCGCATGTCCACCGTTGAATTGAAGAAGGCAACCGAGGTCGGCAGGCTACAGTCCCTTAGTGTAGCGGTCCATCATGGAGGATTCTGGTTCCTCCGACCTCGGTTCGAATCCGGGAGGGACTACCACCGCATCCAAACCAGCACCGCTTGTCTTTGAGAAATCTGTATTTTTAGGGTGACCTAAACTTTATGTGGCGGGGACTTTTCGGGTGCCCTAAATCGGAGATGAAAATGATGATGAACAATTGGAAAACGAACAACAAAATAGCATGCAGCACCATGATTTTGGTGATGCTGATGGCGGGCTTGAGCGGGTGCATCGGAAGCGATGATTCCGAAGAAACACTGCGCATCGCCTTTTCGGTGAAGGACGATTACGCCTCCTTTGACGAAAATCCACAGAAGCTCGCCGACTACCTCAGCGACGCCACGGGGTTGAACATCGAACTCTACCCCATCACCTCGGACAGCCTGGCGCTTGAAGCCTTGCGATTCGGGAGTGCCGACATGGCCTTCCTCGACGGCGGTGCCGCGTGGATGGGTTGGCAGTCGTATGGCCTCGAGGCCATGGCGGCCGACATGAAGAGCGACGGTCGCACGTACTACAGCGCTCACGCATGGGTGCTCAACGACAGTGCTGC
>JAYYBT010000129.1:0-4212 GCA_036162675.1 Thermoplasmatota archaeon | reverse complement strand
GGGGGATTCCGTTTCAAAGGGAACGTATTTTCCTTCAAACTGCCGATCACCATCTCGGGTCCCTGATGAATCGAAGTACAGCATTCGTTCAGGAGCCGTGACCACCGCACCGTCTTCGTTGAAGGTGTGGGACCAGTCATCAGGAACGGAGCCTTCGGGGAAGACCGAAGACGTGGTGATGGGCTCACCATCAAGGTAGCCATCCAAAATTCGAACCTGGATAATCGGTAGCGGGTTTGAAATCCGAACGGTCATGGTGCGGGGGAAGCTTTCTTCCCCGTCCTTGTCGGTAACCACCAAGGTCACGGTGTGGACACCGGGCGTGGTGAAGGTGTGCGTTACTTGCGGACGGTCGCCGAATGTGCCATCGGAGAAGGTCCAATTCCAAACCTCGATGTCTGTGGAATCACCAACCGTGCCGTCAGGGTCCATGCTGTCAAGTCCGTCAAAGACATAGGCGGTGTCAACTTCACCATCCTCTTCTCTGAAATCAATTTCCCGGGACCCTGTTGGCGAAAGCGTTCGGACGTCAAAGGTGGCAACGGGCATCTGATTCAAAACCACGACGGTCAACACCGCCGTGGCTTGGCTACCGTCGTCGTCGGTCACCGTCAACGACACCGTTTTGTTGCCAGGAACATCCCACGCAACAATTGGATTGCCTGCGTTGCTCGTTATCACCGAGAAATCATCGTTTCTCGTGGGCGTTCCAGTGCCCACTCGAACACCGTCAGGGAAGGACCAATCGTAGGTCAAAATCTCGCCGTCGTCGTCCACGAAGACATCTGGAAGGACCAAACTCGTGTAGGTCATGGTGGTCATCGTTTCGGCAAAAATTTGCACAGGGACGCGATTGTTGATGTGGACTTGGATGATTTTCACACCATCGTTGATGCCATCAGAGACCGTCAAGGTCAGGTTGAAAATGGCGCTTTCTCCGCTGATGTCATCCCATTCGTGCTGTTGTGCATAGACGCCTTTTCCTCCACTCGCAGTACCGTCGCCCCAGTCCCATTGGAAGTCCAGGTGGTCAATCGGGACGTTGTCGATGGTTCGTCCTGCAGAGAAGAGGATGCGTTGGCCGGTCAAGAGCGAGATGTTGTCGTCGATGACCACGTTGTTGACGGTGATGATGGGCATCGGTTCGGTATCATCGCTCACGTTGATGAGGTGGACCTGCGTTTCGGACCACGTACCTCCACGGTCCTGCACGCGCAGTGTTGCGTTGTAGGAGCCCACTTCGGTGTAGGAGCGAAGCGGAGACTTCAGGTTGGAAGAGCCGTTGTCGTCAAACACCCACGCATAGGCCGTTGGTGCGTCGAGGTAAGGCAGGCTGTTATTGGACAAGGAGAGGCCCCAGGCATCAAAGCCCGCTCCTTGGAACTGAATGTTCTCCCAGGTTTGGACCTCGGTAAGGGAAACGCTGCCATTGGCCACGGGCTTCATGTTGTTGAGCATCTGCGGGGAGGTTTGCAATGTGTCAACAACATCGCCAAGCATGTCTTTCATGACCATTTCAAAGGCGTACTGGTCCGCCAAAGGCGCCGTGAAGTAGACCTGACCGTCCACCGCCACGCCTCCACCAGCGGCAACACGGTCGGTGATCGTGTCAACGAGTTGCCCGCTGCTGTCTCGGACATTGATTTCAACATCCAAGTCTTCGAAGAATGCGTTGGAAAGAACACCGTAGTTGATGGCCACGGTATCGTCCATGCCGTCGCCATCGCGGTCGGAAAGAACGGTGTTGTTCAGCGAAAGCGTTGCAGGCGACGTGATACGAGCTGCCTCAATGTCAACGATGCCCTCAGGATAGGACGGTCCGCAGGAGGTGTAGTCACAATCCGCCACGGTTGAGGCGTACCACGTAATGACCCACACTTCGTCGGTCAGGTTCCCAAATCCGGGCACGAGTCCCGTGGCGATGTTGTTGGTAAAGTCGAGGTCAGTGACGCTCCAGAGGCCATCGGAAACGGCTTTTGTGACGATCACGCCGTCGAACAGGATCCTGTCGGCGGTCAATCGCAGGGTGAGCGGAGCAGGTGAAGCGCTGCCCGGTGTGAACTTGAACGAGCGAATGCCCCATCCTTCGAGGGTGTTGCCCGTGGAGGACCACGGCGTTGACCAGTCGCTGTTGATATCGGTGGGTTGGGCTCGGCAGAAGGTCCCGCCACTGCATTGGGGGTTGAGTTCCAGATTGGGGTAGCCGTAGATGCCTTGGTCAGAGTCAAGGGTTGCTGCAATGCTGAAATTTGCAAAAATCTCACCCATCGTTCTTCCGAGAAGACCGACTTGACCCGCTTGTGGAGAAAGGGCGAGGTTCTCAACGCCCCGTCCACCCGTGGCGGTGTCTTGGACGAGTTGACGAACAGCGGGTCCGCCGCCGAGGTGTTCCGCGAGATACATGGTGAACATGTAGCCTGCTCCATAATCGGCAATGCGTTGGTTCCACCAACGCACCGATTGTTCGGGAGCACCCGTCCAGGCGTTGACGTGCCCGGTCAGCGTGGAATCCGCTCCAAAGCAGAGGTAGATGGCGACATCGGCGTTTCCTTCATCGATCCAGAGGTTCTCATAGGGGTCGAGAGCATTGTGCAACAGGTGTTCCAATTCGTGAGCGAGGATGGAACGCCCCCAAGAGAGCGTGATGTCAGCAAAGTCAACGAAAACCGCTTCTCTGGAAGAAGAAAAGGAGGGGGCGAAGTAACCGCCGGTGTTGTAGGCGCCGTCGATATCGTAGATGACGATTTGGACCTGACAATTGTTGTCAACGTCGGGAGGTGCGAGGCCACGGCCGTCTTGGTAATCCTTGCCGTAGTAGGTGGTCATGGTGGGGTAGATGGTTGAATCCCAGGTGCTTGCAAGGTTGTTGAGAACCGTTGAGGACAGGGTGCGCCCGCTTTGGACGATGAACGCCACGGTGGTGGTGGTCTTTGCGACATAGGCAGAAATCGAGCCGCCTGAGATGGGGACGGTCAGTGTATCGCCCACCGAGTGTGGATTGCAAGCCCGAGCGCCTGAACGGCCCATTGAAGGTTCGATGACCATATCGTCCACGCCGGGACGGCCAGCGTCAATCCATGCTTGCCGCATGAACTGTGTGGCAGAGACAACCGGTTCATCTTCGTGAATAAACAAATACTCACTTCCATCACTGGGGTCGAAATCCTCGAGGTCACCGATGATGGTGCCACCGGCATTGTAGGCCGGCGCAGCAGAGGAATCCTCTCCCCCTTGGGCAGCCACGGAGAGCAACAACGGGGCCGTGCTCGAGAAGAGCATGAGGAGGATGAAGGCGATGGCTGGACTGGAGCGTCGTTCCGACATATGTATCACCTAGAAGAATCGTAGGACTGATTCCCAATTTCACGAGATGAAAGGAGGTATTTAAGAGTCCGTGGTGGAGGCATCATCATGCATCGAGAGGATTCACCCCGGAAGACCTCCCGCACCGCTCTCTTCACGTGCCTCGCTCTTGTGATGGCCACCACCATGGTTCAGGGGACCTTGACCACAACTGGATCGTACAACGGGATTGACCGATGTGCAATGGTGGAGACCTTGCAGTTTGACGGACAAGCAGCCAACGCTTCGGTACAATGGCAAGTTGACCTCGGACCACGCCTCCCCGGTAGCGAGGTGTCCGCAAATTTTCGTGAGGCGGTCACCGAGAATTTGACGGCTCTTGACTACGAAGTGAGCACCCAAGAGCACGAGCGCTACGACATGAAGCTGACCAACCTGTTCGCAAAATGGAGCCCCAACGGAACCTCATCGGGCCTGCTGGTCCTTTCTGCGCATTACGATTCGAGGAACATCGCCGACCAGGACACCAACGAAAGCAACCAATCGCAACCTGTCCCGGGCGCAAACGACGCCGCCAGCGGAGTGGCCGTCCTGCTTGAGCTTGCGAAACACATTCCATCCATGGACCTTAACCACGACGTCATTTTGTTCTTCAACGATGCCGAGGATCAAGACCAGCAGTACACCCTCGGTGCAGAGGCTTGGGCCGAAAATTTGACCGAAGAGGATGTGGCCTCCATCCACGCCTTTGTCTTGTTGGACATGGTCGGTGATGCCGACCTTCAACTGCACAACATCCTGCCGGGTAACGACACGCTGAAATCGCGAGTTGTCGACCTCGCAACGGACCTCGGCATGGTCAATGGCACCGTTGATTGCAGTGGTTCTGCTGGCGAAGACATCGTGCAA
>JAYYBT010000128.1:0-12063 GCA_036162675.1 Thermoplasmatota archaeon | reverse complement strand
CCCACTCGTCGTTCCTGCGGTTGGTGGATGCGCCGAGGAATTGAGCGATCAAATAGCCGTGGGCTCCATGGAGTTCAACACCCTGGAAGCCGGCTTCCTCACAACGCTTTGCAGCGAGGCCAAAGGACTGGATCGTTTTCTCAATCTCTGCAGATGTCATCGCTCTGCTTTGACCAAGTCCGTCTCCCAGTTCATTTTCCGAAGCGGATTTAGGCTGAAGTCCGGTCAATCGCTCGGGTGCTCGCATCCCACCGTGAAAGAGTTGGGCGAGTCCAATACCGCCGTGCTGGTGAATGGTGGTCGCCAGTCGGGTGAGCCCTTCGAGGTGCTCATCGGACCATGTTCCAAATTCGCCTTCCCAGCCCTGACCGTCTTCTTCAACATGGGTTGCAGCGGTGGTGATGATACCAAATCCGCCTTCGCTTCTGGCCTCAAGCCACGCGATTTCATCTTCTGAAAGCACCCCGTTGTCATGGCTCTGTTTATTGGTCATGGCAGCCAGTACGGTTCGATTGCGTACGGAAAGCGAACCTCGCTTGAACACATAAGGTTCGAGGACGGGGTGCATGCCTTGACATCACGCTTCCCTCCATCATCGTTTCCAACCACAGCGCTCATGAATTGCTGCGTATTCCAGCGCACATCAGCAGGCGTGATCTAGTGGTTATGATGGGAGGTTCCCAACCTCTCTACCCGAGTTCGACTCTCGGCGTCTGCACCTTTACAGCCGCTGCCCACGCCGGTTTGAACTTGTCAAGGCCATGATGTTTCGATGCATGTTTGGTAGCATCTCGAACATGATTAACGCCAACAGGAACATGGCGAAGAGGCTCACAAACCGAGCAACATAACTGTGGCCGAACTCGAACACACTCAGCCCCCACAAGTCCCAATGGGTGTAGGTCATGTGCATCCAAATGAGGCCTGCATTCCTGAAAACGTTCAGTGCGTGGATGGTTGGGATGACCAATAACAGGGCTCGAGTTCGCTTTTTCCACGACATGTTCAACACCGAAATGGCGCCGATGAAGAGCACCATCGACTGGATGGCGGTGCACGCCAGCACGAAATTGATGCCAATCATGGTGCCGTCGGCCAACAACAATTCGGATTGAAAGGCGTATTCACCGGTGAAGTCCGTAGCAAACCAACGGTTGCCTTCCCATGCCTCCCATGAGACTCTTCCCGAGGGGTCGTTGACCCACGTGGTTCCAATTTCAATGTCCTGGCCGGTGGCAAATCCGAGGAACCACGCCGATTGTGAGGCCACGAACCAAATGGCGAGCACACTCAGGTAGGGGACATAGGAGATGAGGAGGTAAGGCCCTCCTGCAAATGCGACGGTGCCACGAGCCCAAACGATGGCTTCTTTCCGCTGGCCAACCGCCGTATCTTCCCACCACGCTGCAAGGCAGCTGAGCGGGAGGGTCAACGCTGACATGACGGTTAAAATCGGGTCGTTGTGACCGTGGTAGGTCCACGCTTGTGAAAAGAAGTAAACGCCGACCAAAATCCATCCTGTCTGGGCCAAGCGAACCACGGAGCGTTCTCGCCACCACCACGCTGCACCGAGCAGGACCATACCGGCTGCGCCGATCAGCGTGGCCGTGTCTCGTTCGATGAGCACGGGCCAAGCGAGGAGGTGATGCACGATCAAGGTCTCCAAATGAGAACAAAGGCCATGTGTCGTCAAGCAAGCCATGAACCATGGACGGCCCTTTCGTGCAAACAGCGCCGCTCCTGTCGTATTCTGCACGTGCAGATTCCCCCATCGCTTTTCTTGACAGAGACGGCGTACTCAACCTCGGTAAAGCCGGCTATGTCAATCGACCTGAGGAAGTTGAACTCCTCAACGGTGCTGCACAAACGGTCGCAACCCTCCGAAAACAGGGCTACCTCATTTGTGTGGTCACCAACCAGTCCCCCATTGCCAGAGGCCTTTGGGGGCCTGAGCGACTTGAACTTCTTCACGCGACCGTGCAGGAACATCTGCTTGAAGAGCATCCGGATGCACATGTTGATGCATTTTTGACCTGCCCACACCGCTACGAGGACCGATGCAGTTGCCGCAAACCCTCGCCTGCCATGCTTCTTCTCGGCCATCGTCTTCTTCGCGGCGATGCGGAACTCAGTCCTTCCTTTTCACCGACGCATTATCCGGTGGATGCGCCCTCTGTGAATTGGTGGGGGGTTAAACCCACGCCCTCGCACCCGCTCGATTTGATGGTGGGAGACCGGACCTCCGACATGGGGGCAGGCTGGGCCTACGGTGCGAGGCTGTTCCGCGTGTCCAAAACAATCGGTCTTTCTCAAGTACATCAGCGACTCGTCCGAGACGAGGACCCAGGGGATGAGTTTCAGCCGTAGGTGAGCGCATGGGGTGGTTGGGTCTTGACGATACGGATTCACTCCAAGGCGGGTGCACGACTGCATCGTTCCATGCCTTGCTTGCTGATTTGCCAAGCGATACCAAGGTGGGTGTTCCCCGATTGGTACGTTTGTGGCCGTTTGCTCAGCGGCGAACACGAGGAAATGCAGCGCTGGCGGTTGAACTGCATGCACCCGATGAGGCTGTGCTGTTGGGCCATCTCGATGATTGGTGGAGGGACCATCTTGCTCCCTTGGAGGGGGTGGTTGAGGCTTCAACGATGTCCGACCGGCCTCAATCACCAGCCAGCCCGGGCATGGTGTACTATCGGGAACGTCCCGACGAGGCATTTTATTGGAATGCCGTAAGGCAGGAAGTGGACCTTCTCAGTATGCCAACACCGCACCGCGCTTGGGGAGGGCATGGAAAAATCGGTGCTGCTGCTGCCGTTTGTTGGCCTGCAAACTCCATAACATGGGAAGCGATCGCATGGAGGTCAACGACTGAATCAACGCAACCACGCCGAATCGATATGAACGCTCTCTTGGACATTGACGCCATGGAAGGCGTGGTGCTGTCAAGAGACCCTCGAAACGGGAGCGGTCTTATCGCACCTCGTGGCCCTTCCCCCGTGCTTTTTGGTGTGCGTGCGACAAGTTTTGAGGCTGCAGAACGTGCTTGTCTCCATTTGCTCGGTGCGCCAAAAACCGAGGAGGTATCGGCTTGGAGGGTCTTTCAGACCAATCAAGCGAGTGGAGACCATTTGCCACCCGTTCGGTCGTTCACCGTCGTATCGGTTGAAACGCATCCCGCTCGCAAACACGCCCATGTCCGAACTGATGGCCCAACCGTCGTAGCCTACGCCGAAGGAGGAGCCGTGAATGCACTGGCGCGTTGGCTCCAAGAAGGGGACAAGATTTCCGTCGCAGGGCTGCTCCACCCTGATGGAACCCTGCATGCTGAGCGGTTGAAAGTGGATTCCTGGGTGCACCGAACCTACCAACGACCTCTCTGTTCCTCCTGCCTTGTGCGAATGAAAAGCATGGGGAAAGGGCAAGGATTGCGATGTCCATCGTGCAAATCAACAGCGCCCGATACGTGGGATGGCGTACCTGTAGAGCCCCCGCACAGGGGTTGGGTTGAGCCACCCATGGATGCGCGCCGTCATCTCGCTCGTCCGCTGTCATGGGAAGATTCGGACGGGAGCATGTGATTGGTGCAAAACGATGAAAAGGAACGACATCCGGTTCCGGACATGGAGCCAGAGACCACCAAGAACATCGCCTACGCCGTTATGGGTTTGAGCCTGCTGCTCATGGTGTGGTTCATCAGTCAACGCGCCATGAAAAACCGGTCGTCCATGCTTGAATCAAACGCCCCAAAAATTGCTGGTGAAGATGAGATGGACGGTGGTGCTCGCAATCCGCAACAATTCGATGAACCCGATGAGGACGCTCTTGAAGAAATGGCCAAACTCTTGGGTGAAGACGAAGACTCAGGCGACGAATCCTGAATCTTCAATCACAACATCGGTGGCCTTGTCGCCTCGCACGAGCACCCGCTTTCCACCGTTGGTTCCTCGCCACAACCGCCAAATTTCGTAGCCCTTTTTGGCCATGGCATCCGCTGAACGAGCGATAATGGGGTCGTCGCTGGCCCCACTTGCGTCCACGCTTCCTTTTGAAATCAACAAGACGGTAGCGGTATCTGGGCTCTCTTTTGCTACGCGTTCAATATGCTGGAGGCGTTCGGCTGAAATTCTACCACTTGAGTCGCACCAATCATCCATCACGATGAGGCCCACGCTTGGCAAGGACACGGCCGCATCAAGCAATGCATCGATGGCACGGTCAAATTTTCCACCGAAATTCATGGCGTGAAATCGAGAACTTTCAACCAGCGAGAGATGTTGGAAGAGTTGTGAAAATCTGGCTGGGTCCGGCATCTCCACCGACGCCCAGAGAACCCGTTTCCCTTGGCTGATGACATCTGCAGCCAAGTGGAGGCCAAGGGTTGTTCCTCCAGTGCTCCCTTCAACAGCGAGGTGGATTCGCTCTCCACTGAGCCCGAAATCAAACCGTTCCATATCCGGAAGCCTGCGCCATCGGTGAATGAGGCTTGCGGCGGGAGAACAGTTCGCAAGGGCTATGACCCCCGGCCTGCTCAGCCGGTTCATGAGTGGCGAAGTTCGCAAGGGTGAACGCATTCCACGGCGTGACCCGCCGGAATTTGAAGAGGCAGGTAGTTTCGCTGAAGCCATCGCACGAGATGGTATCTTTGGCACAGCGCTCGATGACAAAAATCAGTACGGACCTGTCGCAATGATGGTGCTGTTGTTGATCGTTGCTGCCATCACGGGTACGGTCATTCGTATGCTCGGTTAAATTGCCTCTCCTCACCCAGTTGAGATAGGCAAACATCAAATCCTCATTGGCGTGATGCTGAGTCAATGAGTGAAGAGTCCGTCAATGTTGAGAGCAGAACCTCTTCACAGGACAAGCGTTGGACCATCATGGCCGCCCTTCTGGGGACCAACACCGCCCTCATGCTGTTTCAAGGCATCGAGCAATCCAAAGACTACGTGATGATTCGAGAGGTCGCCCTCGCCATCATTGCCGCAGCCTTGCCCTTCCAGGCCATTTATTTCCTCATTTACACGTTCGTGCTCGAACATGAGCAACGCCTTCCAGCCGAGCGACTACGAAAACTGGAGTTGGCTTCTGCTCTCTGCCAAGTGGTTTCCTATGGTTCGCTGGTCGGCGTCGCCATGATGTGGTACAACCTCTCGTCGTGGGTTGGCATCTCATTCATGGCATCCTCCATCCTTGCCATCTTCTTGATTCGAAATGTCATGGCCCCCGTTGAGGCCCCCGTACAGACTGCGTCCGATGCCGTTTGAGAGTTTCATGACCCTCCGTGGCAAGGTTGATGAAGCGAGTCGCATGCCTTGAAGCATGGCCTTCTGCCCGCTCGATTACCGCTACGGCTGCCAAGATTTCAAGCACATTTGGTCTGAATTGGGCCGCCATGAACGGCAACTTGAGGTTGAGCGTGCCTTGATTTGGGCTCATTGGCAACTCGGGCGAGTCACCGAAGAGGACTACAACGCCGTTGCAGCCATTGCAAACCCGAACGATGTCACCAAGGAACGGGTCAGTGAAATCGAGGCTGAAACTCGCCACGATATCATGGCGTTGACCAAAGCGATGGCGGAGGCTGCCGGTGAAGCCGGTTGGTGCATCCACCTCGGTGCGACCTCCAACGACATTGTCGACACGGCGGTCGGTTTGCAGTTGAGAGACAGTATTGTGTTGTTGCGCGAGCAACTCTGTCACCTCATTGCAGTGTGCGCAGATGTAGCAGAACGGGAGCGTGACACCGTCATGCTCGGGCGAACACACGGTCAAGCAGCCGTCCCCATCACCTTCGGTTTGAAAGCAGCCGTGTGGTTGGATGAACTCCGCCGACAATTGATTCGTTTGGACGAGGCCTCGCCGCGAATCGCGGTCGGAAAATTCCTCGGTGCCGTTGGAACCGGTGCCGCTCAAGGCGAACATGCACGAGAACTCCAACGCCTCATCTTGACACATCTTGGCTTGGGGGTCCCCTTGGCCACGACGCAGGTTGTCGGCCGAGACAGGTATGTTGAGTACATCTCGTGGTTGGCTAACGTCGCTACGACCTGCGAGAAAGTCCTTCAGGAAATTCGCAACCTTCAACGTTCAGAATTGGCCGAAGCTGGCGAAGGCTTTGATGTCAAAAAGCAGGTTGGTTCATCCACCATGGCGCACAAGAAGAACCCCATCAAGTCGGAAAATGCATCGGGCCTCGCTCGCATTGTCCGTTCGTTCATCATCCCAACCTACGAAAACGCCCTGCTCTGGCATGAGCGAGATTTGGCCAATTCCAGCAGCGAGCGATTCACGCTTTCCCATGCCTCTGCACTTCTTGAGGACGTGATGGCGAAAACGGCTGATGTCCTCACCAACATGTGGGTGGATCGTGATCGCTGCCTAGCAAACATCCATGCGCAAAAGGGCTTGGTGATGGCCGAGAAGGTCATGATCGAATTGGTTGACCACGGTGTTGCTCGCGATGAAGCCCATGAAGTCATGCGAGAAGCCTCGTTTGAGGCCGTCGCCAACGGTGAAGAACTCATCGATGTCTGCAGCCGAACACCTGCTATTGCAGCCGCTTTTTCAGCCGAGGAACTGGAAGCGATGTTCAATCCGTTCAATCACGTTGGCGTGGCCGGTGAGATCGTTGACGAATGCGTCGCTCTTGCCCGTGAAGCGATTCAGTGAAACGAAACATGGCCACGCACGCCGTCCCATACGACCTCACCCTCCACGTTCAGTCGCCCTTCCATGTGGGGTCCCGCCACGACCAAGGTCTCGTATTCACCACCTTCGCCCTCGACGTGGAAACGGTAGCGTTCGGCCAGTTCACGAAGCCGCTCAAATGAGGACGTTGTCAGGATGTGGCCGAGCCATTGTTCATCCAGGCCTTCAGCCGATACACCGGTTATCATGATTTCAAAGCCGTGTTCAATCATGTGCCTGACGTGGTCGTGGCCCGACTGATGCCATAACGGCGTCCAACTCTTGATTCCGAGACGTTCCGCCATGCGTTCCAGGCGCGATTTCTGGTAGTCTGAACGAAGTGCCCCGGAAACAAAGCCATCGATGTCAAGGGATGAAAGAGCTTTTTCGAGGGCCTCAATATCCTCCGGTGGCTCTCCATTCGTCATCACGTTCACCCACGGGAGGCCAGCGAGTGCAGCTTGTTGCTCAACAAGGTGGGTGCTCGGGATTTGGAACATGGGTGAATCTTCACCGGTGATGGAAACGGTGACCAAGCCCACAACCTCCCATCCTCTGCAGGCAGCCCACCACCATGCGGCAGCAGAATCCTTTCCGCCCGATGAGAGGACAGCGACCCGCATGGTTGTGCCAAGCGCCCCACCTTGATGAGGCTGTTCGCCTCGTAGGGTTCATACAGGTCGGCCGAGACGAAGGAAAGAATCGGAGTGACACTCATCCAAGATGACCCTCATCCTCATAAAGTGTCAACCGAGCCATAAGAACGAGGTCAGACCATGCAACCAAGTGGAAGAGGATACGATCACGGCATCACAACATTCAGCCCCGATGGACGACTGTTCCAAGTGGAATACGCACGGGAGTCGGTGAAGCGAGGCACCACAACGGCCGCTCTCAAATTCAAGGACGGTGTCGTCCTCGTCTGTGATAAGCGCATCATCAGCCGCCTTATCATTCCCGAATCCATCGAGAAGATGTTCAAGATTGACGGCCATGTCGGTATTGCGACGTCAGGATTGGTTGCTGATGCCCGTCAACTTGTGGCTCGTGCCCGTGTTGAGGCCCAAATCAACCGCATCACCTATGGTGCCACGGTCCCAGTGGATGTTCTGGTGAAGAAAATCTGTGATTTCAAGCAGTCATTCACCCAATACGGTGGCTCCCGTCCGTTCGGTACGGCCTTGCTCATCGGTGGCGTTGATGACAACGGCATTCATCTCTACGAGACCGATCCGTCCGGCGCCTACCAATCCTATCATGCAGGCGCCATTGGTAGTGGACGAAACACCGTCATCGAGTTCTTTGAAGACAACTGGAAAGAGAACATGACGCTGAACGCCGCTATGAAACTTGGGCTTGAGGCCCTTCGTTCGGCCAACGACGCGGAGTTGAACCGTGAGGCTGTTGAGGTCACCGTGGTTGATTCCAACGGCTACCGAGTCCTTGACCGAGGGGAAGTCAACAAGCAAATTGACCGCTTGAAGCCCCTTGATGATTGAGGGTTAGGTTGAAGCGTCGCCTCCCCCATGGCGCAAGTGAGTGATGATATGGTCAGTCTTGACGATGCCGTGCTTGCCCGAATGGAAAAAGGCGGTAAACGCTACGAAGTTTTGGTTGACCCTTCCATGGTTGAAGCGTTCAAAGAAGCACCAGAGGCTGTTGACATCAATGATTTTCTTGCGATGGATGAAGTCTTCCATGACGCGCGCGGCGGTGAACGTCCAACTGAAGAGGCCATCGAGAAGACCTTCGGCACCCAGGACATCGTGGTCATCACAACCACGATTTTGGAAAAAGGTTCCATTCAGTTGACGACCGCTCAGCGAAAGCAAATGGTCGAAAACATGCGCCAGCAAATCATCCATCAAATCCACTCCCAAGCTGTGGACCCCAAAACCAAATCTCCGCATCCAAAAACCAGAATTGAATTGGCGCTTGAGGAATCTCGTTATTCGGTTGACCCGTTTAAGCGGCTTGAAGAGCAGGTGAAAGACGCCATCGCCAAACTCAAGCCTCTGATACCGTTGTCCTTTGAGTCGGTCAGGTTGGCGTTCAAAGTACCCGGCTCTGCTTACGGTTCTGTTTCCCAACTCCTTCGCTCCTACCAGCAAAAAGAAGGTTGGCTCGAGGACGGTTCTTGGGCTTGCGTCGTTGAATGCCCTGCTGGCATGAAAGGCGAACTCATCGGCCAAGTCATGCGCAGAAGTTCAGATGCAGAAGTCAAAGAACTCGGTTCTTGAACACCGTGGCTAAAGGGTGCCCTTTATCATGGGTTGGCGAGTGGCCGCATCCGGAGAGAAAAGAATGTCCCAAGGTCAAGCCGGCGCCGAGCAGCGCCTAGTGACCCCGGGAATGGCCGTTGGGCCATCCACCGGGAAGCGAGCAGGCAGCGGAATCATCGTTGCTGAAGAATCCTTTATCGCCACGCAACTTGGATGGTTGCGTGAGCGCAACAACACGGTTTCCGTTGACCCAATCAACGCAGCCTACATGCCACGTTCCGGTGATTTGGTCGTCGGTATCGTCGCTGAAGTTCGAAACAACCTTTGGTTCATGAACATCAACGGCTCCTTCCAAGGCTTGCTCCCGATGTCGTTGGCACCTTGGAAGGTTGAGTTTGGTGCTGCTCGTCAACACATGGATGTCGGCGATGTTGTTCTTGCACGTGTTCAAGAAGTGGACGAATGCCACAACGTCGTCCTGACCATGAAAGGTGTTGGCTTGCGCCGATTGAACCAGGGTGCGGTTGAATCCATTCCGGTTCAACACATTGACCGGGTGCGCGGTGAGAACAACGCCATCCTTCAGCGCATGCGGGATGCTTGCGATTGTCGAATCATGATCGGTGAAAACGGCCGTGCGTGGATTGAAGGCTCCTCTGAAGGTATTGCGTGGGCTCGCAAGGCGATCCAGCAACTGGTCAAAGAAGGACACTCCAAGGGATTTGAAACGATTCTTAACGAAATGGAAAACAAGACAAAAGGTGATGCATGATGGGTGGATATGGAGATGTACAATTGCTCAACGAAGACGGCAGTCGGTTGGACGGCCGAAAAGTGGATGAAATGCGTCCGGTTTCAATTGAAGCCGGTATTTTGCCTGCGGCCGATGGCTCGGCGAAGGTGACCCACGGACTCAACGTGGCTGTAGCCGCAGTTTACGGGCCTATGGAAGCCCACCCTCGGAAGATTCAGCGTCAAGACCGAGCCGTGATTGATGTTCGATACAACATGGCACCGTTCTCAACCTCTGACCGCATTCGTCCTGGTTTCAATCGCCGTTCTCGAGAAATCTCGAAGGTCACAGCCGAAGCGCTTGAGTCGGTCGTGCTGGTTGAACGCTACCCTCGTTCCAAGATTCGAGTTGAGATTGAGATCCTCGCTGCCGAAGCAGGTACTCGATGCGCTGGTATCACCGCTGCTGCGGTGGCCCTCGCCGATGCTGGCATTCCCATGCGAGACATGATTGTCGGTGTCGCCTCCGGAAAAATTGAGGATACGGTTGTTCTTGACCTGGATAAAGCAGAAGACAACTACGGTCAAGCCGACCTTCCAGTTGGTATCTTGCCCAACACAGGTGAAATTGCTTTCTTGCAGATGGATGGTGACCTCTCGCCCGAGGAATACAACTTGGCCATGGAGTACAACTTCAAAGCCGCCAAAGAAATCCACGAAATCATGGTTGACGCCCTGAAGCGCCGATACGATGGAGGTGAGGCCTGATGGTTGAACTCGTTCCTTCCTTGTTGCGACAAGAACTCGCACGCTTGGCCGATGAAGACAACCGCATTGACGGCCGTGGCCGTTGGGATGCTCGCGACGTCTCCCTCGAGACGGACTGCCTCTACAACGCCGAAGGCTCAGCCAAGGTGGTCATGGGCGGCACCGTCGTTTACGCTGGTGTCAAGTTCGAACTGCGAACACCCTGGCCGGACCGACCAACGCAAGGCTCCTTGATGTGCGGTGCTGAACTTCGTCCTGTCGCTGGACGCAAGTACGAACCAGGCCCCCCTTCTCCCGAGTCCATTGAGTTGGGCCGTGTGGTTGACCGAGGCATCCGTGAGTCAGGTTGCATCGATATGGAGAGCCTCTGCATTGTTCCCGGCGAGAAGGTTTGGGGTGTCATGATCGACATCCATGTTCTCTCCGACCAAGGCAACATTTTCGACGCCTGTGGCTTGGCAGCCATCGCTGCTTTGCGTACCGCTGTCGTTCCTGCAGAGCGTTTCGATGTTGGTGAAGACCACACGTTGCAGGTGAACGGTACCCCGATTATGGCTTCCTTCACGCGTGTCGGCGGTCGTTTTGTTCTCGACGCCAACGAGCAGGAAGAACTCGGAGGCGATGAGCGAATTCACATCACCTTGGGTGATGAAGGCCATCTCCACTCGCTACAGAAGGGGCTAAAAGGGGTGTTCACTCCCGCCGAGTTTGCCGAGATCTTTGATGTGGCACAAAAGCGATGCGTGGAACTTCGAGAACTCGTGGCAGAAAAGGAGGGGAACTGATTGGCAAAGCGAACCCAAAAAGCAGGCGCAACAGCACGATTCGGAGCACGCTACGGTGTGTCCGTTCGCCGAAATGCAGGCTCGGCTATGGCCAAGCGCTCCCGCAAGTACACCTGTCCAGTTTGCCAATACCCAAAGGTCGAGCGCCAATCTGTCGGTATCTGGTCATGCAAGAAGTGCGACCACACCTTCGCTGGCGGTGCATGGGAGCCGTTCACTCGTGCCTCCGATGCCAACAACCGAATTCTTCGACGCTCCGTTGACGGTGCTACCACCGCCGACATGGCGTTCATTGCCCAAGAAGCGGCCATGAACTACGAGCGTGAGTTGGCCAACCGCCCCTCTCTTGAAGAGGAAGAGTGACCAAGCGTTGGTGTTGGCCATGTGGCATCTGTCACTTACCGTTCAATCGCGTAGCGTCAAGGACACACAAGCTCTTGCTGCGTGCTTGGCCACCGATTGTGCAACCGAATGGTTGGACGAAAACCGGTTTTCCATCACCCTCGATGAAGCCCATTGCAAGGACTTGCGAGCCATGTGGAACACACGCTTGCGCGGGCTCATCGCCACCGATTCCGTGCTGCAGGTTTTCGGAAAGCATTCTTGAACCTCGGCCTATTCCTAAGGACAGGTGAGTCCATGGAACAACTTGACCAACTCCAACTCGTCGTGGCAGAAGTCCAAGCTGCACGCCAACAGGTGAGCAGTGTTCGCGCCCAAGTTCAGGAACTCGAGGGGACCATTGCGGCTGTTGAATCTCAGCCCGAGGGGTTGACGTTGCACCGACAAATGGGTGGGGTTTTGATTGAAGTGGCCGACAAAGAAGCCCTTTTGGGTGAATTGCGTGAGACCCTTGAATCCCTCAG
>JAYYBT010000127.1:0-3979 GCA_036162675.1 Thermoplasmatota archaeon | reverse complement strand
GTTGTCGCCATTCCGATTGGACTGGGCACCGCCGTGTTCCTCTCTGAATACGCCAGCCCAAGGACGGCCAACATCGTGAAACCCATCCTCGAACTGCTGGCAGGTATCCCTTCTGTTGTTTACGGGTTCTTTGCTTTCGTCGTCATCGCCCCGTTGGTGGTTGACCTCGGCACCGTGTTCTTGGAACGCGGATGGATCTCAGAAGAGCCACAATTGTTCAATCCGTTAAACGGAGCCATTGTGGTCGGCATCATGATCACACCTCTGATCGCTTCCCTGTCCGAGGACGCGCTTCGGGCCGTTCCCGACAGCCTTCGGCAGGCATCGTATGCATTGGGCGCCACCACCACAGAAACCACGGCGCGGGTCACCATGCCATCCGCCCTCTCAGGCATCCTCGCCTCCATCATTCTCGCTCTTTCTCGAGCCATCGGTGAGACCATGGCCGTTACGCTTTCAGTTGGAACGATGGCCACGTTCTCAGACAACATGTTCCGCTCTGCTCAAACCATGACCGCCTATATTGCTCAGCGAATTGGTGGCGAACTTCCCATCGGCACCACGCCATACTATTCATTGTTCGCTGTTGGCCTCTACCTCTTTGCCATCACCCTTGGCCTCAACATGGTCGGTCACAAGATCATGACTCGCTTCCGGGAGGCTTACGATTGAGTGAATCCACCGAGCAAGCGGTTGAACCTCAGGATGAGGGGAAGGCGGAGCTGAAGGATGCTCGGCCAAGCCTGTTTGGAACCATTCACTTGCCGCAACGTTCCCTTGCTCGGCGTTACATGTCGGCGAAAATTGGCAAGGCCGTCTTCGTATCCATCGCGGTCATGTGCGGCATCGCCCTTGTCACGCTGTTGTCTCAAATATCGGAAGAAGCATTCGTTCCAGAGGAAGAAATCGAGGTTGACGGCGTTCGATACCCTATCAAGACGGTGGCACAAACCCAACTTTCCTGGAAGGCTGAAACCTACAACCCGTCTTGGGCGGAGGACGATTTACGTCAATCCCGCTCAAACGTCACCATCGAGGCCTCGTGGACCGAGACCTTCTTTGAGGCGTTTAACAAGGATGGAGAGAGGTTCGTATCGTTGGGTGGAGAGAGCACCTTTGACCTCGAAGAGGACCTCGAGCGTGCGTTGTGCGACGCAGGCGTTGCACCAACAACCTACAAACCGGTTGAGCCGTGGTCCATCATTGACCTTCTCCCGGGTCAAGAACAAGCAGGCCTCCCCTACGACACCGGCTCATCAACCCGAATCAATATTTTCAATCGGTCCGTTGCACCCACCCCGGGGATGGGTGATTTTTGGGTTGACAGCGATGATGGAAGCCGATGGGTTTGGAAGGGCCTCCGTTGGGAGTCGGCTGAAGATGATGCGTTCCTTGCAGGAGTCCTCGATTTCATTGCACCGTATCCAGAGGCCTTTGCCGATGGAAAACTCTGGATTCACTACACCCCTGTTGAACCGCTGTTCCGTGGGGATGGTGATTTGTGGCTGAACCGAACGGCGACCGGCGTGTCCACGTTCTCTTCCATTGAGGAAGCGAGCATGTACAACAAATCCACCCGCTCGTGGACGACGGTTTCCCTCGCCGACCTTCCGCAAACCATCCTCAAGCCACAGGAAAGCATTGAGGCCTTCATTCCTGAATTCTGTACGAAAGCGGAAACTTCAGCGTACATTTTGACGTCGGGACAGGTGGGTTCTGCCGTGATCGGTGAATTCACGAACGACCGCGGCTATTCCATTGAGGCTACGGCAGATTCAGGACGTTCTCGAACCATTGAACTGACCGTTGCGGTGACCAGCATAGGTGAATCCACAGCCTTCGTTTCAATCGTCGACGGTGACTTCGATCAACATCACGTCCAATTGCAACCCTCGGGTGGTTTGAGCACCAACTGGCTCTTCATCAGTCACACAATGAATTACACCGTCACCTATGTTCAGACAGGCGGCCCAGCAGCCGATGCACGCGAAACATCATACAATGAAATCGGCGGGTTTGCCCTCGGGAACCCTGTCGATTGGATTCAGTTCCGATTTGTGAACGATCAAGACCTTGACAACGATGGCATCGTTGATGCTTGCGATGATGACATTGACGCTGACAATGATGAAAACCCCGTCCAAGGTCATCCGGAGCATTGCCCTGGCGTGGGACGTTTCGTTGATCCTTCTGAACCGTTGAGTCACTCGGCTTGGGTCTCAGCGAACGACGAGAACGGTGACGGTGTTCACGACGGCGTCAATGATCGCGACATCGACGGTGATGGGGTGCCGAACCTCATCGACGGGCAAGGCCACTCCGCCAAGGACGCCTTCGCAGGAGCAAACTCACTGGCAGACATCCCCGAGTTGTGGACGCATGCCAGCGAACTTGCCGTTCTCAAGTGTGGAGAGAATTACAAAGCCAACGACCCTTCCTTTGCGGCGTTTGATTGTGAGCAAGCCCGAGCCATGACCGATACACCTCCAACCAACGCTCAAGCATGGTGCGAACAGGTCCGCTACCTTGACCAACTCATCTGGTTGGAAAAATGTGCAGCCCCGGAGCGGCTCGAAGAGGGTCAAGCCATGTTCGAGGAACGAGACCCTGTGCTTCCGTTGTTGAGCATGCTTGGTTTGGGAGGCTTGCTCCTCGTCATGCGGAAACCTAACGAACTGCTGATGCGGCTTCGATCCATGTTCTTGACCCTCGGTAGCGAGGAACATGAAACAGATGTCATGACCCCATGGTCATGGTGCTCATTTGCCGCAGAGATCATCGGTCGCTTGGTCGGTATCGGATTCCGTCTCGGCTTCTTCATTCTCAGCGCCTCTCTCTTCTTCAGCACCTTCGCCGAGAATCAACAGCCACTGCTGATTCCGTTCACGTTCACCATCGGCGGTGCTGTGATGATCATGTCTGGCATCGCTCTCCTTGTCTCGGTCTCTGAAATTCTTGGTATTCGGCCAGAGACCCGAGTCCCTCGCGCTGACGGCTTGGTTGACCTCGGCCTCCTCATGTTTAGCGCCCTTATGATTTACATCGCCCTTCACTGGGTGCTGGTTGAAGGATGGCTTGTTGGTGCGATTACGCTGTTGATGATCATGTCAGGAGTCAAACGTTTACTCCTCGCTGGTTTGCAACTCACCCGGACAGATAACATCCAACATGATCGATTGAAACTGGTCGTGAAAGGCCGTCAAGGATGGATGACTGCGACCCTTGTGGCCTTGACCATTGCATTGGTCTCCATCCCCATTTCCATTCATATTCCGTTCGTTTGGTCCGATTTCACATCGTCTGAACCCTACAAGGCCGGACTGCGTGCAGCGTTCTGGGGGAGCGTCTACGTGGTCGGCTACACGATGTTGTTCGCCATACCGCTGTCCATTGGTGCCGCTATTTGGCTGGAGGAATACGCTCCAAACAACCGATTGCGCCGTACCATTCAGGCCTTGATCACAAATCTTGCGGGCGTCCCGGCCATCGTCTTCGGTCTGTTTGGGCTGGCCATGTTCCTCACCGATCGCGGCGTCGGCTTGGGTCTTGGAGGAACGGTCATGACGGCTGGAATGACCATGGCGACCATGGCCATGCCGACCATCGTCATTTCATCTCAAGAGGCTCTACGAGCGGTGCCCCCCTCGTTGCGCAACGGTGCGTTTGGCTTGGGCTGCACAAAGTGGCAGGTGACCAAGGACCACGTTCTCCCTCATGCCATGCCTGGGATGATGACCGGAACCATCCTCGCAATGTCCCGTATCATGGGCGAGGCCGCCCCTCTCATTCTGGTTGGTGCCGTCGCATCGGTTTTCACAGAACCTGATGCGTTCTTCTATGTCTCCTACCAAGTCACCCCTTCACTTGATGGCCTCCTTGCTTGGTTCCCTGGCATTGAACCCCATCTTCAGAACATGCCCTTGTGGGCCGACCGTGGCCCGTTCTCTTCCGACCCCTCAGAATTCGTCGGCCCGGATTC
>JAYYBT010000126.1:0-5686 GCA_036162675.1 Thermoplasmatota archaeon | reverse complement strand
GCAACCGCTGCACCCGGTGACATGTATGTCGGTGCCGGCCAAGAGGTCGACTTCCAAGTCGTCGTTCGTGCCAACCCCTACATGCAAATGCAATCCCGACAGTTGACGGTCTCCGCTCAAGTTCAGGAATTGAACAACCTGCCACCGCCCAACACCGCTTCTTCTCAAGTCAACGCCCTCATCAACATCATGCAGTTCAGCATCGTTCAGGTCGAGGCCGTTGAGCCCTTCGTCCAGTTGATGCCCAAGACCGACAAGAACTTCCAGTTCAAGGTCTACAACTTCGGCAACCAAATTGACCGAATGAAGATCGGTGTCACCCCCGACACCCGAGACACCCTTGAGGAAGCTGGCTTCACCGTCAACCTCCCACAAACGGTCGTCACCATCGAGCCCAACACCGCTCCTGAGACCGCCCGTATCATGGTCCGAACGCCCAAGAACCAAGGCTGGTCCGACGCTTACCACGTGCTGGAATTCTTTGCTGAATCCGAGTTCGCCTGCCAAAACGGTGGCTGCAACCGTGAATCCCAGATGATCACGGTCTACGTTCGTGGCGTTTACCTTCCAGGCTTCGAAGTTGTTCCAGCCATCTCGATGATCGCCCTCGCTGGCGCTGTGGCTGGCCGGCGCTTCCTCAACACCGAAGAAGACGGTGAGGAAGAGGTCTGGCGAGAATCGGCTCCCGGCCTTTGACGGGCCCTCTGCAAAACCGCTCCCTGCGACTCATACAGGGGTTGGATTCATAACACCGTTCGCAAAACCCTGCCATAACGGGGATTGACCATGGGTGGATTACTGGACAAAGCCAACGCAGCCAAAGAAACTGAAACCGAGGCGAAAGCGGCTGAGCCTGAGCCAGTTGTTGCCAACTCAGCCCCAGAGCCAGTCGCTCAGAAAACGGGCGCTGCTTCACCATCGGGTGCACCCGACAAAGCGACTCAAATCAGCCTTGCAGGCTGGGTGATTATCCTTCTCGGGGCCATTCTGTCTTTGCAGGGTGGAGCATGGGGCTTCGTTGTCGTGACCATCGTTCTCGTTCTCGGCATTGGTGCCATCGTGCAAGCCGAGCGCATGCGAGGCAGCATCAACCAGGTGAAACTCGGTGCCAGCGTGGTGGTGGCCCTTCTCATTGCGACCACGCCGTATGCTGCGGTCATGCTCGTGCCAACCAACGCATCGATGGCCATCTCTGATGTTGAACTTGATGAGGACACCAACGAACTCTCGTTCAAAGTCCGTGGCACCATGTCCTCGGTCGATGTCTCCATTGAGGCAGACGGTGTGGAGATGTGGACCGGTTCTGGTGATGTCAGCAACGACATGAAGAAATTCAAGGTTCCACTTGCCGACTTCTTCAACGGAAACGGCGAAGACTACGCCGGCAACGAAGTTGTTGACTATGTCATCAAGGCCGTGGGCTCAAACGGGCAAGAGGGCGAGGTCAACATCCCTTCCCGCTTCACCACACGAGAGGCACAAGACGCAGGTGTTCGCATCGCAGAACTCCACGACAGCAACGACGCCGATGAGTATCTTGGTATCACCATGGAAATCCTCGTTGGCCTGCTCGGTCCAAACGAAGAAGCCGAAGACGGTGGTGGCTTTTCAGCCGTTGGTCTCCGCCCCATGAACGCCGATTATCAAGTCCAGGTCACGGTGTCTGGTGGAGAAACATGGACGGAGAGCCTCATCACTGTAGATGGCGATATGGCTACGTGGGCGCCAAAGAGTGGCGGTACGGGAAGCGGATCGACTTCAGGCTGGCTTGGTTTGACGGGTTCAGGCACGGACCCTTCCGGAGTGTATTACCTCGACAAGTCAGAGTTCTATAACGGCCAAGGAGATTACACCTTCACGGTCGAAATCACCAACACCTTGGGTGATCAAACAGTGTTTTCCTCCGAATACTGCTGGAACATCGATTTGAAAACTGGCGATGGCGAAAACAGCGTTGCGAAGGGCGAAGGCGTCGGCACCACTTGCTGAGTACCGTTGGTTGAAGCGCCGGCTAAAGGCTGATGAAGCCTTTTCGTTTGAGATACCTCCATGGTGGAGACGTTCTGGTCGCTTGAGGACGATGCGGACCTCCCACCGCCTGTCAAGGCCCCAGGTCAACCTGACGGAGCAACATCTGCTCAACAGCCTGCTGCTGACAACGGGATGGACATCATTCCACTCAAGCATACATACGACGACATCATCGCGTTCGCTATTTGTTTTGTGCCAACTGTTTGGACACTGCTCATCGCTGAGATTTGGTATTTTTTCTTCTTCTTGAGTCTGTCATTTTTCATCGGGATTTCCTTGGTTGTGAAGCGTCAAGAACAGGCCTTCGTCAAGTGGTACCCTGCCCAGCGTCGATTGGAATTTTTCAGAGGAAAACGACGACAAGGCGTCGACCTCACCTTTTCCTACACCGTTGAACCCGGTGACACCATTCTTGGAATCGCAATCGAGGCAAGCGACGATGAGGAAGAGAAAGAATCGGGCTCGTTTTCTCTCTTCTCGGAGATGGCGGACCTCATGTTTCCTTTCCTCATGGTCAAGCAAGGTGATGTCAAGCAAATGACCGAGGAAGACGACAAGTATTGGTTCGAAGTCCTTCGAAAGGGTGAGGAGAAACCGGTGTACTTCCCCGAGCCAGGCAAGGAGTTGACGTGGAGATACCAATACAACGGTCTTGATGCCATCATGAAAGAAAAACTCGCGTGGGTTGAGTCCCAGTCGTGAACCTCAATCTTCAGACTCCGGTTTGAGGTCGTAAATGGATGATGTTTTTTCTTCAACGCCCTCGTCCTCATCCGTTTCTTCTTCAGCTTCTTCGGACGCTTCAGGTGTTACGTCAGCCACAGCTTCTTCTTGACCATCATCACCATCCAGACCTTCTTCGTAGGCCATGTAGGATTTTGCTGTCGCTTGTTTTCGGGCTTGGGTGGCGATGACCAAGGCCAAACCAGCGAAACCGAGAGCGGCGACAATCCATATGATGAGCGGGAATTCTTCAATTTCCTCTTCGTGTTCCCAAGTCACAACTTCAGAATCAGCACCGGTGGTGTCAACCACCAAGGTCGAAATGCCGTTCAGGGCAGATGGCAACAATGGCTTGCAGGTGAGGGTGGCATCGCCGGCTTCGTACATGTACCACGTGAAGGGTACATCTTTTGATTCACCGGCCGTCAAACTGACCACGATTTGGGTTGTATCAACGACTTCGTCACCGTTGTAGCACCAAATGCTCACGCTTGAAACATCCGCATCACCGCTGTTCGAGACGCTGACCATGCCAGACACGCTCTTGTTGGCCACGGCCGTGCTCGATTCGGGACTGACCGCAGTCACAGCGACGTAGGGGAGGGCCAACTCCATGCTGCCTTCTGCAGTGGTTGGGGCGTCAATGGTTTGGGAAAAGGTGCCCCAACTGCTCGTGATGGAGAGCGTGATGCTGGCATCCTCTTGGTGGACAACACCGTCGCCGTCCATCCACTCAATCATGCGCTTCCATTCGTTGGTCGCACCGGCTTCCACGAAGACGATGTTGCCGTTCTCATCGGTCAAATCGTTCCAGTCGTTCGCTCTGTAGCCGATGTCGTAGAGGTCCAGGCTCCCATTAGGGATGTTGGTTGAAAGGCTGCGTTGCGAAAGAAGGCGAACCCAAGCATCGGTGGTTCCGCCTGTGCCTTGGCTGTTGGTGTAGGTGATTTGTGCCTGGTCGTGAAGGATGATGTCTTCGTCGGACCTCGAGCCACTAATGATGCTGTTGAGCACGGATACCGAAGAGGTGGTTGCTGCTTCCACGGGCGCACTGCCGACCAGTTCAGCGTTGTCAAACTGGCACAGGCCTTCGCAGGTTATCTTGGCGCCGGAGATGGTGCTGCTGGTCACCGTCATGTCGCCGTGTGCGTGGATGTCAAATCCAGACTGGAACCAATACAGCGGTGCATCGGCCGCCTCAATGTCTTGAGCGAGGAGGGTATCGGTGTTTCCACCGCCGTAAATCGCCTTGGCCCACAGGACATAGGTTGGCGTGAAGTAGTAGGAATCGAAGGTGATAACGAGGTCGGTGTCGTTCAGCGGTGCATCAAAACTGACCATGTCAAGTCCCGAGGCGTTGACCGTTTCGTCCCCGAGGGTGATGTTCATCTTGGAGTTTGCATCGATGGTGTGGTCCAATTTCAGTTGAAGGACCCCCTCGTCAGCGAGGTCGCCGAAGTTGATGGTCAAGGTGGCGAACATGCTGTTCACCATCAAGCCCGCATTGAGGTCATCGCTGAGGAGAGCGCCATTGGTGACGACCAATTGTCCTCCGTCCTCGACCGTGATGGAAGAACCCGTTTCCATCGTGATGTTGGCGTTCACGTTCAAGGTTGCACCGTCGGCCACGACCACATGACCGTTCATGTGGGCGTCTTCGGTCCATGTTTCGGAGGCGGTGATGGTGTTCGAGTCACCTCCCGTGGGTGGAGCGGCAGCGGCCAGAGGAGCTGACAGCAAAAGCAGGCTGAGCAAGAGGGCGACCGGGTGAAGTCGTGTTCGCATGATACACTCACATCTCCATGGTGGATAAGCATTCGTCCCGTTTGGTCGTTCAAAACGCCGTCGCGAAGGCCTTATTCAATGCCCGAGACCCCGTTGGGATATGAATGGGGCAACGGTGGTCGTGGTCGGCAGTGGTGGGCGAGAACATGCCCTTTGTCTTTCACTCGATGCTTCTGCTCATGTCGGTGCGCTTCACTGTGTTCCGGGAAACGCAGGAACGGACCAAATCGCCACCAACCACGCCTTGAGCATGGACATTGAAGGTCTGGTTGGCCTCGCTGTGGATGTGGGTGCTGATTTGGTCGTCGTTGGTCCAGAAGCGCCGCTGTGCGATGGTTTGGCTGACGCGTGTCATGCTGCCGGTATCGCTTGTTTCGGGCCTGTTGCGGCCCTCGCTCATTTGGAAGGCTCGAAACTCCACGCCAAGCAGACGATGGAAGAGGCCGGTGTGCCGACCGCCGCCTACAAGCGACTTGATGCTCACAGCGACATTGAGGCAGCCTTGGATGATTTTGCAGGCGACCCGTGGGTGGTCAAGCGAGACGTGTTGGCCGGCGGGAAGGGAGTGGTGGTCACCTCGGACAGAGATGAAGCCAAAACCTTCATCGAACTCTCCATCAAATCCGATGGTTTCGTGCTCTTGGAAGCCTTCCTACCCGGTGAAGAGGCGAGCATGCTGGTGGTGATGGACGGCACGGCCTACCGCACACTTCCTGCAAGTCAGGACCACAAGCGGGCCTATGACGGGGACGAGGGCCCCAACACGGGTGGCATGGGCGCCTACTGCCCTGCTCCGGTGGTTTCTGCCAGTGTTCACGAGAAAATTGTTGAGCGCATCGTTGAGCCCATGCATCAACACCTCGCTGGCCAAGACACGCCGTACCGAGGCGTGCTCTTCATCGGGTTGATGATCGACGAGCACGATGACCCGTACGTGGTGGAATTCAACGTCCGCTTCGGTGACCCGGAATGTCAAGTCACGCTCCCGCTCGTGAAGACCGATATGTACTCGCTTTTGCACGGTGCGGCAACCGACGGATTGAGCGATGTCCAACTTGAACTTCATGCTGGCACGGCCGTCACCGTCGTCCTCGCTTCCGAAGGTTATCCTGCGGCTCCGATCAAAGGCCGGCCGCTCGGTGGACTT
>JAYYBT010000125.1:0-8784 GCA_036162675.1 Thermoplasmatota archaeon | reverse complement strand
AACCCTGGCTGGACTGATCCAAGGAGAACTCGATGTCATCCTGAAGGATTACGACGGCACCCAACGCTTTGACTTCACGGAATCCTGGGTGCTTGAGCGAGAGATGGCCATTGATGTTGAGCGATTGATGGACGAGCAGGGACCTGTTCAGCAAGCCCTGTCCGAGGATTCTGTCGTCATGGGTGGCGACGCCCTCAACTTGACCGCACAGGTCACCTACCGTTCGAGTCAAACACCTTACTCGGGTGATTTGCGCTTGCGCTGGGATGGACTCTTGCAGGGCGAACCGTGGCGTGGAGGCGCAACGGTCACCATCGTGGACGGCGTTTTGCAAACCGGCATTCCGACTCCCGAGGAGTCAGGCCTCGTGCAAGACATGACGCTAACGCTGTGGGACCCGCTGGAAACTGAGATGCTCAGCACCTACGACCTTCCGGTGTTCAAGTTGGATGCTGTCGCTCCGGAAATGATGCCCTCGGCCATCACCGATACCATCTCTCGCTACCACCTTGATGATGTTGAAATCGGCGTCAACATCGCCGAGGAACAAGGCTGGGCATCATCGCTTACATTGACCTGCCAAATACGGTCCTTCGCACAATCTTGGGAGCCAATCACGCTGGTGCGAAACGCCACGACCGTGTTCGATGGGAAAACCATGTTCAGTTTCCGCTACGACTTCAGTGACCTCGGCGACCCCTCAACCCTCTCCGAACAAGCCGACCTCAACTGCTGGGCAAGTGGCACAGATGATGCAGGCTGGTCGCTCGTATCCACAACAGGTAACTCTGAACTGGACCCCTGGCTTGAAGCACCACTCAACAACATTGGACCGGATTTGGCCTTGGAAAACGTCGTGTTGGAAGGTGACTTGGAAGCAGGCGAAAAAATACGGCTCTCGTTTTTGGTGACCAACGGTGGTGAAACGCTTGAAACACCGTTCAACGCCACCATCGAATTGGTTCAGGGTGACGAACGAAGCATGGTTGGGCGAGCGGTGTTCTACTCGATGGACGCCAACACGGCAAAGTCGGTCAAGCGTTCCTTCACGGCCCCAGAAGGCCCGTGGACCTTGGAGATCACCGTGGACAGCGAAGGACTGATTTGGGAAATCGATGAGACAAATAACGTCTGGAGCCGAACCGTCAGCGATTCCTCCTCCGGCTTTGGTGCCGCCACCGTCATGCTTGGTGGCGGAGGCCTGCTCGCCCTCATCGGCACGGGTGTCTTGCTTCGACGTCGTGGAGCCGGTGCTGTAGAAGAAGAAAAAGTCGTGGCCGCCTTGAAGGCGACCGGAGAAGCCGAGGCGGCTCCAGCAGCGGCCAAACCACCTGCACAGCCTCCGACAAAACGCCGAGGCCCGCCCGGCGGAAAGGTGGCTGCCTCCTCTGGCAAATCACCTTCCCGTGGACCGCCACGAGGTCCACCAAAAGCAGCCAAGGCCGAGGCAGAACCCACACCACAGGAACTCGCAGCCATGCACATGGCCGCCCTTGGAGCCGTGAAACCGGCGGCTTCTTCAGAGCAGGAACGGGTGGACGATTACTCGAAACTTCCCGGTGGTGGCGAGTACGAATACACTGCGGAAGCAACCTACTATGTCGGGCCAACCTGCGGCCGATGGATATTGAACGAGGACAAATCCTTCACCAAAATCCCTGATGAGGATTGATGCCTACCTTCATGAAGACATCCCGCTTCTCCCACGCCATGGGTGAGGATGCTGACGACGTTCGCCGAGCCCTGACCATTGTTTACCGTGGCCATGAGGGCATTCCTCAAGCCGATGTTGAACGCATGTTCTCCTTCGACATGGAGTGGGTTGCACCCCACGAGGCAGAAGACGTGGTCAACGCCTTGCTCAACGCAGGTTGGCTGAAATCTGAAAACGGCCAGTTGCACCTTGCGGTTGAACTGGGCGAAGTTGAGGTGCCCTTCGGCTGGTTTCCCCGACCGACCCGACTGATGCACCCCGTTTCGGCGACGGCCTCCCCATCACCGGGCACCGCTGCCCCCGCTGCGCCAACTTCGCCGGCTGCGCCTGCGCCTGTTGCGACCAAACCTCAGGTTGCACCATCACCGTCTCCTCCAGTTGATGAGCCAGCGCTCAGTGACGACCCGAGAGCGAGGTTGACCAAGCGTGTAGCGAGGTTCATTGCCCGTCAGAGTGGATTGGACATGGACGAACTCCAGCGAAGAGCAGAGCGGAAGACGCGTGCCTTCCACCTCATCACCCCTTGGATGGCTTACGCCTTGGTCGCTCGCGAACAGGGTCTAGTCATGGACGATATCGTGCAGTCCTTGGACGTGGTCTAAGCGCTTTCTTCCTCGCTTATGCTCTCTTGGCCGCGTGCGGCCAATTCCACCAACACTGGCAGGACCATCAGCGCCAACACGAGCGAGAACAACACCGTGATGGCGGTGATCAAACCGAAATCCTGGATGATGGGCATCGGGGAGAACAACAGAACGGCGAAACCTGCCATGGTCGTGGTCGCACTGAGCATGAGGGCCACACCCGTGGTGTCAATGGCTTCCCGCAGAGCACCCCAATGGTCGCCTCGTTTGGCCAGTTCGACCTCAAAGCGACGCCACATGTGGATGGAGTAATCGATACCAATACCCAGCGTTAGCGCGGTCACCATCACGGTCAGCACGTTCCACTTGAGTCCGATGAGCGCCATTGAACCCACCACCCAAAGAGAAGCGATGCCGACCGGGAAGAGGACGATGATGGCGGGCATGATGCGGCGGGTCAACAAGAAGAGCACGAGGAAGGACACGATGAGGGAAATCGCCGTGCTCTCGATTTGGGTGGTCGTCAAACCGGTCAAGACCGTTTCAAGCATGACCAAATCGCCCGTCACATGGAGGACAGCGTGGTCCTTGAGTTGGTACTTGAGCGTCCCTGAATCATCGGTTGAGCCAAGAATTTCCACGAAATTGTTGATCACTCGGCTTGATTCAACCGAGGTGGAGGCCTCCACTCGGATTTCATGGCGGAGATGGACGATGGAGGTGCCATCGAGATGGACCGTTTGTGCCAGTCGCTCCTCCCATGTTTCACCCGTCAAGGGGTCGGCCACGCTGCTGTTGCCCACAAAGGTCGCATAGAACGAACCCAAATCCACGGGCTGTGAGCGGTCGATGGGGTAAACTTCACCAGCAAAGATTTCCAAATTGTGAGCCTCACCCAAACTGGTGTTGCGCAACAAGGCGTCTCTCATCAGCGGATACGGTCCTTCGTAGGAGGGAGATGAGATTCGGAAATTCGTCCCGACAATGTCATTGTTGGACTTGAGGTCAAAGTGGAAATTGCGAACCTCGCTGAGCAAATCCAAATCTCCGGGGATCGAGGATTGGTCTTCAGCCGGCTCCATTAACAAGTGAATGACCTTCCATCCAGCGCTTTCATACCCGGCGTTCAATTCATCGCGAACCTCCATGATTTCCATGTCTTCATCGACGAAGTCGGCCAAATCAAAATCCGTCTCCAGCGAAGCAGCCCCATAAATGGCCAAGCCAGAGATGAGGACGGTCACGAGGATAACGCCGACTTGCTGCTTTTGTTGAACCCGAACGATTTGGTTGGTCAGGGTAGGGAAACGAAGGGAGGGCCGGTCAACCACCTCGACCTGTTTGGAAAACATGACGTGAAGCGCCCCCACGAAGACCGTGGAGGAAATGAAGGCCGAGACAACACCCAGCGAGAGGGCGTAGCCCAAGACCGCCAAGGGCGGCAAAGGTGAGATGACGTTCGCCATGAAGGCGGCCACGGTCGTGACCACAGCCAGCGAAAGGGGCATGGAGAGGTGGCCGCAGGCTCGCAACCACGATTCGGAGACGGTCGGGTACTCGTCTTTGAAGGTCCGTTGGGAGCGTTGGAGGTGAATAGCATAGTCAATACCCAGGCCCAAGACGAGCGGAGCAACGGTTGCTTCCAAGGCGGTGAACCGTGCCCCGGCCACGTTGAGAATCCCGTAGGTCCAAATCAACGCACTGGTCAAGCCGACGATGGGGAAGACAACGCTGGAGAGCGAGCGGAAAGCGACCGAGAGCATCAGCACGACGACGATGAACGCCAGCAGGACGAGAAGGAGCAAATTGTCAAAGGTGCCCTCATCGATGTCGTGGGCCAACAGGTCGTTGGAGATGACTTCGTAGGTCAGGGCCGACGAGGTTGAACGCTCGTTGAACACATCACGAAGCTGGTCTTGAAGCATGCGACGATGCGTCTCATCGAGGTCGGGGTCAACCTCCAGCACCCAAAGCGTTGAGGTAGCCGTGGGGGTTGCCGTGCCCGAACCGTCGTCGAGGTAAACACATACGGGCTCGTAGTCCAGGTCCTTGTGAAGGAGCGCAGAGGAAGCATAGGTGGCGGCCGAAAGCAACTGGTCGTCGGCCGTCAAACCGCATGTTTCATTTTCGTCAAACAGGACATCCAAGACATCCGACCAGGCGGTAAAGGAATCGAGGGCTTGGCCGTCGCCCTCCTCGTCAAGGGCCAACTGGAGGATGCCAGGAGCGGTGGTCCAAACCTTGACCATCTGCTCGCGCTTGTCCGATTCGTTTTGGAAATGGGTCAAATCCTCGTTCATCGCTTGCAAGTGTTCCAGCGTCAGAACATTGGATGCGTCGTCTGCGGTGACGTGGACAAAGAGCGGACGCATCTCGTTAGGAAAGTGGGCATGGATACGGTCGTGGGCGTTGGATGCCTCGGATTCAGGCGAGAAATCGTTGAGGTCGGTTTGGAAGGTTGGCGGAGAGACATAGAGATGGCCTGCCAAAACGAGGGTCAAGATGGTGAAGAAAGCGACGATGAACGGTGCACTGCGCTGAAAAGATGGTGCGGCCTTGGCGAGGCGTTCCTCGAGGTCCGCCTTATCCATGGTCATGCCCTGTGTGTGAAGCATAAAAACCAACAGGTGATTTTGTGGTTGAGAATTGGCCTTCTTCAACACCAAAACAGCGGCACCGATAGAGGAGAAGGTTCAAAGGAAGAAGGCAGGTCGGAAGGCCGGTTATCATGGGAGTTACGGTCCTCAAGCGAGAGAAAAACGAGTTGCGCCTGCGAATTGTCGGCGAGAGCCACACGGCCCTCCAAGTCCTCCGTGAGCGACTGAACAACCACAAAGATGTGGACTACGCCAACTATTTCCCCGGCCATCCCGAACTCGATGACCCCGAATTCTACATTCGCACCACCTCCAAGGCCGGTGTTGAAAAAGTGTTGAACGACATCATCGGTGGCGTCGCTTCTGAGTTTGAAGGCGCCAGTCTCTGAAGAAACAGGTCGTTTCCATGTCCGACCCCATCGCTCAAGCCATCGGCTTGCAGGGGTATGCCACGTCCCATGGCGGCATCGGTGGCCGAATCAAGGCGAGGGTTACGGACTTTCGTGTAGAAGAGATGGCCACGCCCGTCCATCTCGATAATCGCGGTCGCTTCACCGTGGCCAAAATCACCCTGACAAATTGGGAAACAAATCGCTTTTGCAACCAACTTTCTGCGAAACTCCGCATTCCTCGCAATCGGGTCTTTTTCGCAGGGACCAAGGACAAGCGAGCCGTGACCTCCCAACTCTTTGTCATCGATGCGCCCATGAATAAGGTGGCCGAAGTTGAACTCCCGGACGTGGAAATTGAGGTCCTCGGTCGCACCCATCAGAAAATTGGCTTTGGTAATCACCGAGGTAATCGCTTCACCATCGTGGTGCGAGGTTGTTGCCACCCTGACGGCACACCGATGACCGATGAAGAGGCCATGGATGAGGTCAACCGCATCCAAGACGACATGGAGGCCGCTCTTGGCGGTCATCGATTCCCCAATTGGATCGGCCCGCAGCGGTTTGGTTCTGGTCGCCCCGTAACGCCCCATGTTGGTCGTCATGTGGTCAACGAAAACTGGGAAGAAGCCGTCATGACCTACCTGTCCATGGAGGGGCCCAACGAAGGCGAGGAAGCCCAGGCCATTCGCCAACGCATACGCGAGAACGGCATCGACGATGGGTTGCTCGACGACCTCCCCCGTTGGATGGGTTTTGAGCGACGGATGATTGAGCACCTGCTGTCAAACCCGGACGACCATGTCGGCGCTTTTCGAAAACTGCCCACCAACCTGCAACTCATGACCGTTCATGCCTTGCAGTCCATTGTGTTCAACAAGTCCCTCCAGCGACGTTTGGAAGAGGGGCTCCCGCTTGCGCGCCCCGTAGTAGGCGACATCGTGGGCCGCGTGGATGAGAAGAGCCAACTCGACGTGAATTCCTGCGTCGTGGTCCAAGAGCGCACCCTCAACCGCATCAGCCGAAATTGCGACCTTGGACGCCTGATGACCACCGGTCCGCTGCCCGGTAGTGAAATCTCCACCTCTGAAGGCGAGCCCGGCCAACTTGAACAGGCCACCATCGAAGCAGAAGGTCTTGGCGACCTCTCATGGGACGTTGAGGCCGTACCCCGCCTCTCAAGCAAAGGGACTCGCCGTGGTTTGGTCGCTGAATTCAAGGAATTCTCCGTCGACACCGTCCCAATTGCCGAGGGCACCACCCTGGACAAGCGTTGGGAAGAAGGACCCAGCGAAGGCGACCGCTGGCATCCAGAGGGTGCGTGTGTTCGGTTCCGGTTTACCCTGGGCTCGGGAAGCTATGCAACGGTGTTGCTTCGCGAATTCATGAAAGGCCCCCTCGCCAACATGTGATGGTGGCTCCTCATCGGAGCGAGCAGGTCTATACCCTTGTGAATGGGCACCGGCTCAATTCACATCCCAGAACGGGTCTTCAGCATTTGATTTGTCGTGTAAATCTCGGTCGTAAACAAGATACATTGTGTCAAATGTTTCGAAACGATTGATGTCGCCAACCTTGTGTCGCCGTTCAATTTTACTGGTTGTGATTTTCTTGGTGAATTGGTGTCGATGATCTTGGACCAAGCCATTGAGCCGTTGATCTTCAAATTCTGCCTCCTTCATCCAGACTTCGTTCTTGTCCCCTTCTATCAGTTCAAAATCAACGCGCTCCTGCAGGTTGTATCCTCTGTCAGAGAAGAGACGGAGACTCCACTGGCCTTGTTCTTGGCCGGGTAGGGTCGCATTGCTGATGTCGATGTCCCTCAGATAGTGCCACCGGTCGCCATGGTCCTGATCGCCTGCACTCGCCGGGTAAAGGCCCACCCACGCTCGCATGTCGGGTGGAGGGTTGGTGATGCTGAATCGGACGGGTTGACGATGATTGAACGACAGCACCTCGATGTTCGTTGAAGTGCTACCTGCGGCTCCTGTTCCCGCCACGGACGAGTGTCCTTCCGTGGACCCCATCCGGATGATCGCAGCTATTGATATAAGCAGTGCAAAGCCGCCAACGCTCATCATAACCGCACCTGGAATTAACATTCCGAGCCTGTCCTCGGCCGTGGATATGGATCCTATGATGAGAAGTGGTAAACCCATGGTGAACAAGGCTATACCAACGACCATGGCAGCGACTGCTCTTCTCTTGGAAGGCGAGGGGTCAGCCGGTTCGGCGGGCCTCACGTTGAAGTCTTTACGTGCGTGAAGCGTGTAACCACCGTCAGCGAACACCCGTATGCTCTGAGGGCCCGGCGCTTGTCTCGGGAACGTAGCATTGTTGACATCGATGTTTCGAAGCCATTTCCATCGATTGTTTTCCGCTCCATGGTCTTGGTCTCGTGCATTCGGCGGATAGATGCCGACCCAAGCATCGTTACTGCTTGGACGGTTGTTGATTTTGAAACGAACAGGCCTGCCGGCTACGGCCTCCAAAATCTCAATGGATTCTTCCCGCTTGATGGGTGCTGGTTCTTGGTTTTGAGTTGAATATGGCACAAACTGGATATCTTCCCAGCCGCCAGGTGGCGCATGAACCCGGTTCCACTGTACCGTGCCATCGGCCTGTGCGCTCAGGTAAAATCCGTGAACGGACTTCAAATGGAGAAAGTCGTGTGCATCTCCCGGGGTTGAACCAGGCCGGGTTTCAACCGTGAACTCCTCCCAGCCGCCGGGTGGTGCATGATCCCGATTGATCTGCACGGTCCCATCGGGTTGGGCTGAAACGTACTTACCGTGCGTACTTCTTAGGGTAATTTTTCGCCCATCCCGCTCACCCAACTCGAAAAATTCCCAGTCGCTTGCGACGGTACGATTCCACTCAGCACGACCATCGGGCTGGGCGCTGAGATATTTGCCGTGGACGCTCTTGAGAGCTATTCTTCCAACATCATTGCGGATGGATTGATTCCCTATTGAAGGGCCACCAGCGTTTCCTTCGTAAATGGCCTTGTTACCATCACGACCCCAAGCGATGTTTCCATCCGCCTGAATTGTACCAGTGCTGTCAAACTTCGGTACGTTCACTGTGTGGCCTTCCACGTACCACGATACATCCCCTGTAAGGTCGCCCGTCGCTATGAATTCGTTAGGAGCACTTGTAGACCGTTCACCTCGGTGAACTCTTACGCGCTCAACCAAGCTCCCATCTGCGTGCTCAATTCGGTACCACCCTGTCAGCAAGGGTGTGACGTCTCTCGAATCTTCAACCGGTATTGAAACGGATTCCATTTTTACTTCGAATCTCCGGTGGGATCCAGCATCTTTCCATCTTCTGGTTCCAAAAGGTGGACCGCCTGAATTCGGTGGTTCGATCCAACCACCCCTAAACCAATCATTCGTTCCGTCTTGAGAACGGTCATCCAAACTCCATGATGGCCCTCCTCCCGAATTCGCATTGTAGAAATACAAAATACACCCTGAGTTATTTTTGTACCATGGTTT
>JAYYBT010000124.1:0-7055 GCA_036162675.1 Thermoplasmatota archaeon | reverse complement strand
GTTCACCAAGCTCGACCAGGCTGACTTCATGAACCGCGTCA
The DNA here is from genome assembly GCA_036162675.1 of Thermoplasmatota archaeon. Lineage (GTDB taxonomy): Archaea > Thermoplasmatota > Poseidoniia > Poseidoniales > Poseidoniaceae > Poseidonia. The sequence continues at coordinate 7,014 of JAYYBT010000124.1, read as the reverse complement.
CTCGCCGATTCAAGGCCTACGCCGATTTGGTCGCTGCCTCCGATGTCGCCCGCGGCGCACGCTGGATCAGCCAGGCTGACGTGGACGGCGAGAAGATGATCGGACCCAACGTCCACTCCATCCTTTCGGTTCGTGGCTACGACATCCTGAACATGCAGGAGTACCTCAACACCTTCAACGACGTCTCCGCTGCTCCCGAGCGTTTGATGCGCCGCATCATCCAGACCGTGGCGACCAACGCGCTGAAGACGGTGTACCCCGTTGACATCCTCGGCGAGTCCTCCGGTCCTGCACCGTTCGAGCACATCTTCAACTCCCCCGACGACAACCCGCTGGTGTACTACACCGACGTGCGATTCCTCGTGCCAACCTCCATCGACAAACTGCGATTCCAAACCGCCGCTCGTGGCGCTGACCGTGGCCGCATGCGAGAAGCCTATGCTTCGCTCACCGCTGCCGACCCCATGACCAGCCTGTCCATCCAAGACTTGTGTCTGCCGTTCCTGGCCGACCTGGGTGAGGACACCTGGCAAACCGGTACGGGCATCAACGAGAACGAGATTGTGGTGGAAGTCACGATGGCCGTCAACCCAGGCCGAGTGTGGCGCTCCTATCTTGAGCCAACCACGAGGGAAGTCTTTGACATGCCAAAGGGCGACAAAGGTACGGCTGCGCAACTCTGGGGCGACGTGTTCATGACCAACGAAGTGCTTCATGACAAGATGCGCAAGGACGGCAACGAGCACTACCTCAACTTGCTCAAGATGGCCTATCACTGGTCCAACAACGAGGCGCAAAAAGAGCACAAGCTCGGAAAGCACGCCAAGAAGCCAGCGGCCAAGAAGTCCACTGCCAAGAAGAAGTGAGTTCGTCCTGAATAAGGATTGAAGAACAAGAGGCCCCGCCTCTCACATCATGGCGAACGGTAACGACGGCAGTGGGCGCGCCCCTGTTGCCATCGTTCGACCCACCACCACGGTCACGAGCGGTGTGGGCGTTACGCAAAAACTCGTGACCGCTGCGGTTGCATTTGGCGACCTTATGCAGGGCACCTTTGGACCGAAGGGCCTCGACAAAATGCTCTACAAAACCAACGGCGAAACGGCCGTGACCAACGATGGTGCAAAAATCGTCGCCGAACTGCTCGTGAAACACCCTGCTGCCAAAGCCTTCGTTCAATTGGCCGACGCCCAAGAACAAGCCTGCGGCGACGGCGTTACCGGCTGCCTTCTCTTTGCCAGTGAATTGATGCGAGAAGCCGGCCGATTGTTGGAACGCGGCCTCCACCCTCTCGTCTGCATCCAAGGTTTTCAATCGGCTTTGGAGGTGGCATTGACGCATCTTGAGGACCTTTCCGAGCCGTTGACCGAAGGCGATAGCCGCCTTGATGCCGTTGCACAAACGGCCATGACCGGGACTTCCGCCGACACCGGCGACGACACACTTTCTTCCCTGCTTGTCCAAGCGCTCCGGACCGTGAGCTCATCCGATGGCGTGGATTTCGAAGACGTTCGTATGGCCAAGCGGACCCAAGGCAACCTCTTCGACACGCGATTGGTTGACGGCCTTGTTCTCGACACCGCCTTGTCGTTGGACCGACTCCCACGCCGCCTTGAGAATGGAACGGTGCTGGCGTTGACCTGTCCGCTTGACCAGGAAGAAACGGTTCGGGAAACGGAGATTGAAGTTGAAGACGCCGAGCAGTGGATGGCCTTTGTCGAAGCGCGAGATACGTTGTTGAAAGCCAAGGTCGACGCCGTGCTGGCCACGGGAGCGACCGCCATCTTCAGTGCTGAGTCCATTGAACCCAGCATCGTCCACGCCCTCACCGATGCCGGATGTTTTGTCCTCGGCGGTCTTGAACGAGCAGGTGTTGAGGACATTGCTCAAGGTTCAGGCGCCACCATGTGCGACCATCTTGACGATGTTGATGCGTCCATGTTGGGCACCTTCGCCTCGTTGGAGGTTGAAACAGGAGAGGGGCTTGACGGTCGACGAGAACGTCTCTGTCTTCGATTTGGAGATGACGCCGGACTTGTAACCATCGATGTTGGTGGCGGGGACGGAGCTGCGGTTGAGGAAACCATTCGGGGGCTGTACGATGCGCTCCGTTCCACTTCGTTGGCAATGAAAACCAAGGCGATTGTTCGTGGAGGTGGAAGTTTCCACATGGGCGCTTCCTTGGTGGTCAAAGAGGCCGCTGAACACCAAGCAGGACGAGAACGCTTGGCCATGGAAGCCTTCGCCCGAGCACTGGAAAACATTCCTTCTACACTGGCTCAGAACGCTGGCGTTGACCGCTTAGACACCTTGCTTGCACTGCGCGCCGAACACCGCCGAGGCTCTCAATATGCAGGAATTGATGCAAACGGGAAGGTGGCCGAAATCACTGAAACATGGCTGCCCGCCGAAACACTGCATCATGCACTTGAATCGGCTACTGAAACCGCTTGTGGTTTGTTGCGTGTTGACCAAGTCATTTCAGCCCGAGGCGACTGAACATTTACCGAAAAGCGCGTGTCGCTAGGTTCAAGTGCATCCGACGGGGCAAGTGCGATAACGGGTTCACGCCATGAATGCCGTTTCCTCGCCGCCACGTGCCCTCCTCAGCGTGTGGGACAAAACTGGAATTGTTGACTTCGCGAAGGGGCTTGCTGCCCTTGGATTTGAACTCGTTTCAACAGGCGGAACCGCCCGCACCTTGATGGAAGCAGGCCTTGAGGTTCGCTTGGTTTCTGACCTGACACAGCATCCAGAAATCTTTGATGGCCGCGTAAAATCCCTTCACCCTGCGATTCACGGTCCGTTGCTCGCACGCCTGCACCAAGAGGCCGATGCGACCGAACTCCACCGTCTTGGCTATGCGCCGATTCGCGTGGTTGCCTGCAATTTGTACCCCTTTGGCGATGCTGCAGCCAAGCAACCTCCTCTTTCAGATGACGAACTCTTGGAAATGATCGACATTGGCGGGCCGACCATGGTGCGAGCCTCGGCCAAAAATCACCAACACGTCCTGATCGCCACCAACCCTTCAACATACGAACGAATCTTGCAGGCTCTGCAAACCACAGACGACATCTCGTCAATTTCCATGGACCTCCGTCGTTCCTTGGCTCTCGAAGCCTTTGAGCACACGGCTTCCTATGATGTGGCCATCGCCCAGGAATTGCACCGTCGAACCGTCGGGGACCCTGCCCACGGCTCCACCATGGACGAGCAGCGTGACCGATTACCTGCGAGCATGCTTGCTGCCAGCCATCAGGTGAGCACGCTGCGATACGGCGAAAATGGCCACCAAGCCGCAGCCCTGTACGTGAACCACGACGCACCCAACGGCCACAACACCCTCGTGACCGCTCACGTCGAGGGAGGGAAGGCGATGTCTTACAACAACTACAGCGATGCGGATGCAACCCTTCGCTTGTGTCGGTCCTTGTCCACCGATGAGTGGCCAGCAACGCCTCATGCCTGCGTGATCGTCAAACACAACAATCCCTGCGGAGCAGCACTCGGCGCGACGCAGCGTGAAGCGTTTGAAATGGCCCTTGCCAGCGACCCCGAGTCCGCCTTTGGTTCCATCATTTGTTTCAATGAAATTGTGGAGGCGTCAACCGCTGAGGCTGTGGGCGATTTATTCGTTGAAGTCATGATGGCACCGGGCTACACCGATGAAGCCAAGACGACGCTGATGCAGAAAAAGAACCGACGGCTTCTGACCATCGATTCTCCCGACGATCGCTTGGAACCGCTCCGACGGCAAGTTGTTAGAAAACCCATCGAAGGAGGCGTTTTGGTTCAAACCGAAGAGCCCCCAATTATCGATTGGGAAAAGGCCACGACGGTCACCGATGCACAACCAACACAGGAACAAATTGACAGCATGAAATTCGCCGTTCGCGTGTGTGAACAGGTCAAATCAAACGCCATCGTGATGGTTCAAGGAACCGCAACCGTAGGGATTGGTCCGGGCCAAACCAGCCGTGTTGAAGCCGTCAAAATCGCAGCGCGGCGGGCGGGTGAACGCGCCCAGAACTGTGTATTAGCTTCCGACGCCTTCTTTCCGTTCAAGGACGGATTGGAACAGGCTGCTGATGCCGGTGCGACCGCCATCGTACAACCAGGTGGCTCCATTCGAGACCAGGAAGTCATCGACGAAGCAAACGCGAGGGGCATTGCCATGCTCTTCACGGGTCATCGTCTGTTCCGGCACTGAACCGTTCAACGATGAGTCATTGGTCATGCCGTGGTTGGCACACGCCAGCCCACCCACCAAATACCGATGACGGCAACGATGGCGATGGTGGTTTGTCCAAATCCTGGGTCCCCAAGTTTGGTGATGTACCAAATGGAAGCAGCCGAAACCAAAGCGATTAAACCACATATGGCAATTTTTGAATGAAACGGCAACGCTCGTCCCGACCGGTAATATCCCAAGAGCAACGAGCCAAAGAGAGGATTGGTTAGCAACCAGTGGAACAATTTTTGCGATGAGCGGCCATAACAGTAGGCGGCTGCTACCAACCACGAGGTGGTGGGCCATCCTGGAAGAATGACGCCAATGACCGCGAACACAACGAAGATGCTACCAATCGCCACCCAAACCGTGCGCACCAAGGGGTTGGCACTGGGTTTGTGCAGGGCAAGAACCGTCTCAATGACCTCGCTGTCGGTCAAGGATTCATACTGCTCTGCGAGGGCGCCGGCAGCCTCCTTTCGTTGGGTCGCTGAGGACATGGCGGTTTCAGACATGTGTCCTCAACCTCACCCAAGGCCAACGTCGGTAAAATCCTTCTTGGTAAGGAAAGGGTTGAAACATCGTCTAACTTGGGCGAGCCATGGAATCAGGCGTCGTTGGCGGCCGTGTTGCTACAAGCACGGCTCCACTGCGTTGCGCCGTTTTCATCTCTGGCTCAGGAAGCGGCATGGAAGCCATGGTTTTGGCGCAACGGCGATTTGATTTGCCTCACGAAACAACCGTTGTCGTTTCCAATCACGCTTCGATTGAAGGGGTCAAGCGAGCGGAGAAACTTGGGATACCGACCGTGGTGGTTGAACGGACCAGTGGTGAGCGTACCTTGACGCGAGAGGAGCATGAAGCAGCGGTGATGGAACAACTTGCCCCCTACGATGTAGAATTCATCGTGCTATCTGGCTATATGCGCCTCCTTTCTCCTGTCTTTCTCACCCAATGGGAGCATCGGGTGGTCAACATTCATCCCTCGTTGTTGCCAAATTTCCCGGGTGCTCACGCCCATCGCGATGTGCTTGCTGCTCAAGCACGGCTGTCGGGGTGCACGGTTCATTTGGTGGATGAGGGCATGGACACCGGTGCGATTCTTGCTCAATCCCCTGTCCCCGTGTTCCCCGAAGACGATGAAGCCTCACTCAGCCAGCGTGTCAAAATCGAAGAACATCGCCTCTATCCACGTGTTCTGACATGGATTGCCGAGGGCCGCGTGCATTTCACGGCTGACGGTCTGAAAGTTGAGGGTGTTGAAGGTCGCTTGGTCGATTGAAATTGGAAAACGCCGAACGATCCCCCTCGACTTCCACAGAAGGTAGACGCTGAACAAGTGAGGTGACGCTCGTCGCCGCTTTCTCCAACTCAATGTTGCGGGGCAGATACGCAAACAAGGGTTGTCGCTGACCGGTTTCATCAAGGGGAACGCCTCCTCCTGGGGCAGCAGCCAAAAAGGCGCTGATGGCTTCGGGAGAGAGCAAGAACGCATCGCAAGGGACCAAGAGAATGGAGTCGTTCAACTGCGAACGGACCCAGGGTATGATGCGGTGCAAACCGTTGAGATGAGGCGGGTCAGCCAACACTTCGCCCCCGAACAACGACGCCCGTTCTTCATCACCGCACAGAACCACGGACCGCTCAACACCCGCCTCAGCCAGACACTGCTTGAGCCGGTCAACGCCTCCGAACATCTCGGCCTTATCCTGGCCCATCCGTCGACTGACGCCGCCGGCGAGGATGACGGCTACAACGCTCATGGTCATCCCTCAGTGCATGCTGTCGAGTTCATCAAGGGCTGCTTCGAGTTCTGCAAGTAACCCACGAACACGCTGCAACAACGCCTTTCTCTCCCGACTGGAGCGAGCTTCGGGAAGCCACTCGAGGAGGCGACGAACATCTTTTGCGTCCCGTTCAACCGTCCACTTGAGGACGTTCTCCAAAACGGGGTCATCGGCTGGCAACAAACGCTCGACCATGGATATCAACCCTGAAGATGCTCCTTCAATGCTCCGCTTCCAACAATCGCTGTCGGATGCGCTCAAACATCTCACCACCTGGGGGGGCTGTCTCGATCAGTTGGAGGCAACCCCCGGCTTGGCGGCGAAGCGAGAGGAAGAGCACACAGTATTGGTGCCACTGCGGACTTTGCTGGGCCGCCGCTTCAAGCCATGCATCATCGGGAACAGCGTGCCCGCCCCGCACCAACTCTTCGGCAACCTCGAGGACCACCATCAACGGTTCTTGCCGTTGCAACAGATGGATGAACGCCATCCAAGGGTCTTGGCCAATATCATTGGCATCTAGATTGGCCAAAAGCAGGCCAGCCATGCTCAAATCTTCCCGACCGTGCCGTTTCCACAAGGCTGGGATGAGTTTCGCCAACGGCCGTTTCCGAGGCGCGTGCGTAAGCATCCATGAGGCGATTTGTCGCAGGTCCGGGAGCGGTGTGCCGATGTGAAATCGAAAACCGGCATCCGTCATGGTGACATCCGTCCGTGGTTTGTTGGCGAAATCTCCCACACAGACGCTGTATGCCTCTTTGAGAAAGCGCAGGCCCCGCCGCTTTGATTTCAACCGTTGAGATGGTTGGCGTTCTAGCCAATCATCCAGCAAGGGATTCAACGGTCGTCACCCTCGCTGGGCCGTTTTCTGAAATTATCAAACAGGTCGCCGACCAAACCAACAGAATCCTTCAAGGTGTCCATGAGCGTTTCTATCATGGCCTTATCGCCGTACTTTTCCTTCACCATCTCTCGGAGTTCGTGTTCGATTTC